>NZ_PSUB01000029.1:0-14148 GCF_002931595.1 Rathayibacter sp. AY2B9 | reverse complement strand
AGCTCGTCGACGGCGAAGTCGATCTCGGCGGCGGTGACCACGAGCGGCGGCGCCAGGCGGATCGTCGAGCCGTGGGTGTCCTTGGCCAGAACTCCGCGGTCAGTCGAAGGCGATGTCGATCACCGGCGTCGTCCTCGGCGGTCTGGCCGTCCTCGCCTCGCTCCTGACGACGATCGGCTTCGGAGCCGCCGTGAACTCCGCCTCGAGCGACCGCCCGGCGGCCGTGATCGTCGAGTCGTCCGAGCCCACGACCGCTCCCGTCGTGCCGGCCACGGAGGAGGCGGAGGTCGTCGAGACGGCGGAGCCCGCACCCGTCGAGACGGCGGAGCCCGCACCCGTCGAGACGGTCGCCCCTGCCCCGGCGCCTGTCGAGACGGCGGCTGCTGCGCAGGTCTCGCCCGAGTTCGCCTCGGCACTCATCAAGGCGCAGAGCTACTCCGAGATGCTCCACATGAGCAAGGCGGGCCTGTACGGCCAGCTCACCTCCGAGTACGGGGAGCAGTTCTCGCCCGAGGCCGCGCAGTACGCGGTGGACACCGTCTCCGCCGACTGGAACGCCAACGCGCTGGCGAAGGCCAAGGACTACCAGGCCCAGATGGCGATGGCGCCGGAGGCCATCCGCGACCAGCTGACCAGCGAGTACGGGGAGCAGTTCACGAGCGACGAGGCCGACTACGCCATCGCGCACCTGAACGACTAGTCCCACTCGGACCGTCGCGGCACTGCGCGGCCACTGAGCAGGTCCTCCCGGAGCGCGCCGCCGTCCGTCGCCCACGACCCGGGCGACGGAGGGCGGCGGACCACCGGAGCCGGTTCAGGCCAGGACGGCGAGGGTGACGGGGAGCGCCTCGCTCCACCTGCCGGTCAGCCGCTCCTCGCCCTCGAGGAACGGCGGCGCGAGGACCCGCGCGAGGACGAGAGTCAGACCGTCGGCCGAGGTCGTGGTGGTCCGTGCGTCGCTGCGGACGAGCACCGTCGACGGCGGCCCGGACGCTCCGGCGCCTGATCCGCTGCCCTGCACCGTCGCGGTCGGCGGGCGGAGGATGCGCTGCCCGTCCTCCTCGAAATGCTGCTCGACCTCCCGGGCGCCGGTGCGGATCGCCGTGGCGAAGGCGGCGATCGCGACGGGGTCGCCGGCACCGTCGTAGACCCAGCGACGACCGAGGACGGTGTGCTCGACGGTCGCGAGGAGATGCGCGTCACCGCCGGCGAGAGGCGAGCCGCGGTAGGTCAGCGGCACCTGGAGCGGCGGCTGCCCGGTCGACTGGACGATCAGCGTCTCCACTCCCACCTCGCCATCGGGGTCGTCGAACCGGTAGGCGCCGAGCTGCGTGAATCCGCCGCCATCGCACCAGGGCTGCGTCGGCGCCCATGCCTCCACGATCTCGAGCTTCCCGGGGGTGATCGTCGCACGGTGCAGAAGGGCCATGAACCGAGAGTAGAGCCGGCCGATCCGTCCGGAGGAGTGCCCGTCAGCGAGCGGCGCCCGCCGTCGCCGACTCGGGCAGGCTGCTCATCGGGAGCGTGTACTCGCCCTTCAGCGCCGAGATCCAGACCGTGGTCGGGGCGACGGCGGCGAAGTTCGAGTTGAGCAGCGCCATCAGCGTGGTGTGCAGGGAGTGCGCGTCGATCGAGCCGGCGTCGTTCGCGATCGCGATCGCGCCCGTCGCGTCGGAGAGGACCTCGGCGCGGAGCCCGTGCGTCTCCGCCTCGGCGGCCGAGGCGAGGATGCAGTTGTTGGTCATGTAGCCGACGAGGGTGATCGTGTCGACGTCGTGCTCGCGGAGCCAGTCGAGCAGGTCGGTCCCCGCGAAGACCGTGCCGAACCGCTTCGTGACGTTCTTCCACGAATCCGAGCGGCGCTTCTCGATCTCCGGGTGCAGAGCGAAGGACGGACCCGACGGGTCGAAGATCGGCGCTCCCTCGCCCGCGCTGTGCTGGACGACGGCGATCGGGAGGCCCGCGGCGGCGGCGGCGTCGAGGGCGGCGGCGATCCTCGGCAGCGACTGCGCGTGCGGCGGGTACTGGATCTCGAGCGGACCGCTGAAGTACTCCTGCTGCACGTCGACGAGGATCAGTGCGCGGCGCGGTGTGGTCATGAGGGGCTCCCATCGGTGGCGGACGTCCCCGATCCTCCCGCCCGGGGCTGGGAGCGGCGGTCAGCCACGCGGCCCGCGACCCGGTCGTGGGCGCAGGCCCACACCCCCTCGTGCTCGAGCGGAGTGAGGACGCCGGCGTCGAGCAGCCGGTCGGCCCGCCGCAGCGCGGCCGCGATCGCCGCCTGCTCGGCGACGGCGGGGGAGTCGACGTCCGCGATCACGAGCCGGCGGGCGCAGGCCCGGCGGAGGCGGCGGGTCGAGCGGGCCGAGAGGAGCAGGAGCGACGCGGTCGGCAGGGCGAGCGCGGCCAGCAGGAGGAGCGACAGCCGGTCGAGCGCGAGCGTCCCGACGGCGCCGGCGGCCGTCACGGCAACGACCAGCTGCGGAACGGCGGCGTGCAGGCGGAGGCGCCTCCGCTCCTCGACGGAGGTGCCGGGCGCGAAGACGACGAGCTCGCTCCGGACGACGCCGTACCGGCTCGCGCCGACGGTGTGGCGGCCCCAGCGGGGGCCGGCGTCGAGGAGGCGGAGGAGCAGGTGCACGAGCGCCATCGTCGGCCCGCGACGGCGGGTGGGAGGGGATCCTGACGGAACGCGGACGCGTACCGGGCCGATCCGCACGGTCCGCTCGCGCGACGCTCACGACCCCCTCACGACGCGGGATCGCGCGTCGACGTCCCTCCACAGCCGATTACCCGTGAGGAAAGCGTGAGGATCCGCTCATTCCGGGCGGGCGCGCTCCTCACGGCGAGTAGAAACATCCAGTGACCTCTTCCGTCGTCCGTGGCGACCCCGACGCCCTCGAACCCTCCTCCCTCTCCTCCGCGCGCGCGGGCGGGGTGAAGGCGTGGCTCCTCGAGGGCCTCCGCGACGACTCCGGAGCCCACCCCGGCCCCCACGCGGCCACCGGCAGGACGCACTCCTGGTGGCGCGTCATGTGCCTCACCGGCGTCGACTACTTCTCCACCCTCGGCTACCAGCCGGCGATCGCGGCGCTCGCCGCGGGCCTGGTCTCGCCGCTCGCGACGATCGTCCTGGTGGTGCTGACGCTCCTCGGCGCGCTCCCCGTCTACCGCCGCGTGGCCCGCGAGAGCTTCCGCGGCGAGGGGTCGATCGCGATGCTCGAGCGCCTGCTGCCCTGGTGGGGCGGCAAGCTCTTCGTGCTCGTGCTGCTGGGGTTCGCGGCCACCGACTTCATGATCACGATCACCCTCTCGGCGGCCGACGCGACGGCGCACGCGGTCGAGAACCCGTTCGCCCCCGCCTGGTTCCACGGGGCGGAGGTGCCGCTCACGCTGGGGCTGATCGCCCTGCTGGGGATCGTGTTCCTCCGCGGGTTCCGCGAGGCCATCTCGATCGCGGTCGTGCTCGTGGCCGTGTTCCTCCTGCTCAACGCGATCGTGATCGCCGTGGCGATCGGGCACGTGGCCGAGAACCCCGTCGTCATCGGCGACTGGTGGTCGGCGCTCACGACCCAGCACGGGAATCCGCTGATCATGGTCGGCATCGCGCTCATCGTGTTCCCCAAGCTCGCGCTCGGGCTCTCCGGCTTCGAGACCGGGGTCGCGGTCATGCCGCAGATCCGCGGCGACGCGGGCGACACCGAGGACGCCCCGGTCGGCCGCATCCGCGGGGCGAAGCGGCTGCTCATCACCGCCGCCGTCACGATGTCGGCGTTCCTCATCACCTCGAGCTTCGTCACCACGCTGCTCATCCCGCAGGCGCAGTTCCAGCCGGGCGGCGAGGCCAACGGCCGCGCGCTGGCCTACCTCGCGCACGAGTACCTCGGCGAGGGCTTCGGCACGGTCTACGACATCGCGACGATCTGCATCCTCTGGTTCGCGGGCGCCTCCGCGCTGGCCGGCCTGCTCAACATCGTCCCGCGCTACCTGCCCCGCTACGGCATGGCGCCGCAGTGGGCCGGCGCCGTCCGTCCGCTCGTGCTGGTCTTCACCGTCGTGGCCTTCGTCATCACGATCCTCTTCCGCGCCGACGTCGACGCGCAGGGCGGCGCCTACGCGACCGGCGTGCTGGTGCTGATCACCTCCGCGTCCGTCGCCGTGTTCCTCTCGGCGAAGCGCAGGAAGCAGCGCAAGCGCGCCGTGGGCTTCGCGGTCATCGCGCTGGTCTTCGTCTACACGACGGTCGTGAACGTGGTCGAGAGGCCCGACGGCGTGAGGATCGCGGCGGTCTTCATCGTCGGCATCCTCGCGGTCTCGCTCGTCTCGCGCGTGCACCGCTCGTTCCAGCTGCGCGCCACCTCCGTGGTGTTCGACGCCGCCGCGATCGACTTCCTCACCACGGACGCCGACGACTACGGCGTGATCCGCATCCTCGCGAACGAGCCCGACGACGGCTCCGAGGCGGAGTACCGGGACAAGCTGGCGGAGGAGCAGCGCGACAGCAACCTGCCGATGCGCGGCCCGGTGCTCTTCCTCGAGGTGCACACCACCGACTCCTCCGACTTCGAGGAGGACCTGGTCGTGCAGGGCCGCGTCTGCCACGGCTTCCGCGTGCTCACGGTGACCAGCGGCAACATCCCGAACACCATTGCCACGGTGCTGCTCGAGATCCGCGACCTCACCGGCGTGATCCCGGACGTCTACTTCGAGTGGACCGAGGGCGGCCCCATCTCGAACATGTTCCGCTTCCTCATCACCGGCACCGGCGAGGTCGCCCCCGTCACCCGCGAGGTCCTCCGCCGCGCGGAGTCCCGCCGCGACCGCCGGCCGGGCGTGCACGTGGGCTGACGCCCGCTGCGCGGCGGGGGCGTGGCGGAGCGGAGGTGCCGCTCCTGCTGCGGGATTCCACCGAGACGCCTCTCCGTCATCGAGACACCGCTGCAGGAGCGGTGCGTCGGCGGAGGAGGCGGTGTCCCGGCGCGCGGCCCCGTAGCGTGGGCGCGGGCGCCCGTCGGGGCGCCGACACCGACGAACGGACGACGATGACCCTCGAGGACCAGCGCGCGCACATCCTGACCGGCGCCGTGTACGACGACATGACCCCCGAGCTGGTCGCCGCGCGCGAGCGGGCGGTCCTCGGCTCGAACGCGTACAACGCGAGCTTCGGGCGTCCGCCGGTCGAGCGGGAGGCTCTGCTCCGCGAGCTCGTCGCCTCGGTGGGCGCGGACGCGCACCTCGAGCCGACGTTCCGCTGCGAGTTCGGGTTCAACATCACGATCGGCGACCGCTTCTACGCGAACTTCGACTGCATCCTGCTCGACGGCGCCCCTATCACGATCGGCGACGACGTGCTGTTCGGCCCGCGCGTCTCGATCTACACGTCGAACCACGCCCTCGACCCGGCCGAGCGCGCCGCCGGCGCCTGCACCGCGAAGCCGGTCGTCGTCGGCGACGGCGTCTGGATCGGCGGCGGCGTCACGATCAACCAGGGCGTCACCATCGGCGACGGGGCCGTGATCGGCTCGGGCAGCGTCGTCACCCGCGACGTCCCTCCGCTCACCATCGCGGCCGGCGTCCCCGCCCGCGTCCTCCGCTCGATCACCCCCGACGACCGGACCGGCTACCGCCCGGCCCACTGACGCCGGCCCACGCCGTCCCCGAGACGTCGGCCCCGAGACGCCGCGGGACGGCTCCCGGCCTCGCGGCGATCCGCCCTCAGGACTTCACGGTCGACAGGGGCTCGGTGATGCTCTCGAGGCTGCGGCGCTCGGCGTCGACGCCGAAGATCAGGGCGATCACGCCGCCGAGGATCATCACGGCGGCGCCGACGAAGTAGCCGATCGTCAGCGGACCGCGGTCGCTGCCGTCGCCGATCAGGGCGCCGTAGAGGGCGGGGGCGACCGCTCCGGCGATCTGGCCGAGGGTGAAGAAGTACGAGATCGCCTGGCTGCGCAGCTCGAGCGGGAAGATCTCGCTCACGGTGAGGTAGGCGCTCGAGGCTCCCGCGGAGGCGAAGAAGAACGACACGCACCAGAGGATCGTCTGCGTCGTCGCGGTCAGGACGTCCATGCTGAAGAGGACCGCCGAGACGGCCAGGACCGCTCCCGAGACGCCGTAGGTGAGGAAGATCATCTTCCGCCGGCCCCACACGTCGAACAGGTGGCCGAGCACCAGCGGCCCGACGAGGTTGCCGATCGCGAACGGGAAGAAGAAGTACGAGATCGCGCTCTGCTCGACTCCGTAGAAGTTCTCGAGCACCAGCGCGTAGGTGAAGAAGATCGCGTTGTAGAGGAACGACTGGGTGATCATCATCGTCGCGCCCACCAGCGTCCGCTTCGGGTACTGCCGCAGCAGCACTCTGGCGATGGTGCGGAACGGGATGCTCTCCGTCGCCTTCACGGTGATCGCCTTCGCGTCGTCGACCGGCTCGAGCACGCCGCCCTCCGCCTCCACTCGGCGCTCGATCTCGTCGACGGTGCGCTCCGCCTCCTCCTCGCGGCCGTGCGTCATCAGCCAGCGGGGGCTCTCGGGGATGTGGCGGCGGAGGTAGATGATCGCCAGGCCGAGGATCGGGCCGAGGAAGAAGCCGAGGCGCCAGCCGACGTTCTCGGCGAAGAGCGCGTCGTTCAGGAAGAACAGGTTGGCCGCGGAGCCCAGAGCCGCGCCGCCCCAGTAGGTGCCGTTGATCGCGATGTCGACGCGGCCGCGGTACTTGGAGGGGATGAGCTCGTCGATCGCGGAGTTGATCGCCGCGTACTCGCCGCCGATCCCCATGCCCGCGAAGAAGCGGAACACGGCGAGGAAGACGTAGTTCGGCGCGAGTCCCGCCAGGCCGCTGGCGACCAGGTAGATGACGAGCGTCAGGATGAACAGCTTGCGCCGCCCGAGCTTGTCGCTCAGTCGCCCGAAGATCAAGGCGCCCGCGATCTGCCCGCACAGGTAGATCGTGCCGAGCAGGCCGACCTCGAAGGCCGAGAGCCCGAACTCCTTCGCGAAGCCGGCGGAGGCGACGATCTGGATCTCGAGTCCGTCCAGCACCCACGAGAAGCCGAGGCCGACGACGATCGACCAGTGGAAGCGGGTCCAGGGGAGCCTGTCGATGCGGGCGGGCACGAGGCTCCGGACCGGGCCGCGCGGACTGGTGGATGTCGACATGGCGAGCGCCTTCCTGTCGCCCCGGCGTCGTTGCGGAGGAACGCTGTCCCGAGCGCGGCGAGACGACACTAGACCCGCGGGCGGCTCCATATCGCCGGGCTATTCACCCCTTGTCACGGACCGCCGAGCGGGTGTATCCCGGGCATCGGTGCCCACCCGGAGGCGGAGCGAGGCGCGGAGGACGCGAGCCCGGATCCGTCCCGCGGGGCCTGACACCGCCCGCCTCCTCGGCCTAGCGTGGAGGCATGATCGACGCGACGCCCGCGGGCACCCCCACCTACGTCCTCAGCGAGGGGCCCGTCTGGGATCCGGACACCGCCCGCCTCACCTGGGTCGACATCGAGGCCGGCGCGGTCCTGTCCGCCCCCGTCACCGCGGAGGGGATCGGAGCGATCTCGCGCACCGACGTCGGCGAGCAGGTCGGCGCCGCGCTGCCCCTGGGCGACGGGCGGACGCTCGTCGCGCTGACCCGGCGGCTCGCGATCCTGGAGGTCGACGGCTCCCTCACGCGCGGCTCCGAGCTGCTGCCCGAGGGGCACCGCTTCAACGACGGCACGATCGACCCGCAGGGGCGCCTCCTGGTCGGTTCGCTGACCCTCGGCGAGTCGGCGGGCGACGACGTCCTGCTGCGCATCGAGCACGACGGATCCGTCACCGTGCTCGACGACGACCTGCGGCTCTCGAACGGACTCGGCTTCTCGCCGGACGGCTCTGTGCTGTACTCGGCCGACACCGAGTCGGGCGTGATCCACCGCCGCTCCTACGCGGACGCCGAGCACGGCCCGCGCGAGCCCTTCGTCGAGCTCGAGGAGGGCGTGTTCGCCGACGGACTGACCGTGGACGCCGACGGCCGCGTGTGGGTCGCGGTCTGGGGCGGGAGCGGCGTTCGAGTGTTCGAGGCCGACGGCAGCCCGGTCGAGGGCGAGGGCATCAGGATCGACGCCCCGCACTCCTCCAGCATCGCCTTCGCGGGGGAGGACCTGGACATCGCGGTCGTCACCTCCGCATCACGCGACCTCTCGGCGGACGAACGGGCGCGTCATCCGCACGCCGGCGGACTGTGGATCGCGCAGCCCGGAGCCCGCGGCCGCGCCGCCACGCGCTGGGTGGAGGGCCCTCTGCCCTAGGCGCGGCCGGTCGCCCGTCAGACGGCGGGCGCCGTCGGCGGGCTCGGCTCCGATGCGGGCTGCGGCACGAGGGTCAGCCGCGAGATGCGGTAGCGGTCCGTCTCGGCCACGCGGAGCAGGTGGTCGCCGACGAGCACGGAGTCGCCCACGACGGCCACACGGCCGATCCGGTCGAGGACGAACCCGCCGACCGTCTCGTACGGGCCCTCGGGCAGCTCGATGCCCAGCTGCTCCGCCAGGTCCTCGAGGATCATCCCGCCGTCGACGTCGTGCAGCTGCTCGGCCGCCTTCGCGTCGACCGCCTGGCGGGCGCCGTCGTACTCGTCGTAGATCTCGCCGACGAGCTCCTCGAGCAGGTCCTCCAGCGTGATGATGCCGTCGGTCCCCCCGTACTCGTCGATGACGACGGCGATCTGGTGGCCGTCCTGGCGCATGGTGCGCAGGGCCGCGAGCACCTTCGTCGTGCCGGGGACCGCGAGGATCGGGCGGGTGATGTCGGCGACGCTGCTCGCGGTGCCGGCGCGGCCCGCCTCCGGGAACGCGGACATCAGGTCGCGCACGTGGGCGAAGCCGAGCACGTCGTCGAAGTCGTCGCCGACCACCGGGTAGCGCGAGTGCGGCTGGTCGAGGACCGCCGCGTAGCCCTCGGCCACGCTGAGCGCGCCGCGGAGGAAGTCGACGTCCGGGCGCGGGCGCATCACCTCGGCGACGCGGCGGTCGTCCGCGCGGAAGATGTCGGTGAGCAGCCGGCGGCTGTCCTCGTGGATCTCGGTGTTGCTGGAGATCATGTCGCGCACCTCGTCGGCCGAGACGCTCTCGCCCTTCTCGCGCGGGTCGGCGCCGAGGAGGCGGACGACGGCGTCGGTCGAGACGGACAGCAGCCAGATCACGGGGCGCATCAGGCGCGCGAGGGCGTTGAGCGGGGGCGCGAGGGCCTTGGTGAACGCGACGGACTTCTGCATCGCCAGGCGCTTGGGGACCAGCTCGCCCAGCACCAGGGAGAGGTACGCGATGACGAGGGTCATCAGGATCAGGGCGACGGTGGAGGCGGCGGAGGCCGAGAGGCCGAGCGACTGCAGCGGCGGCACGAGGTCGGGCGCGATGGTCGAGGCGCCGTACGCCGAGGAGAAGAAGCCGGCGAGCGTGACACCGATCTGGACCGCGGAGAGGAACGTGTTGGGATTGCGGACGAGCTCGGCGATGCGCCGGCCGCGCTCGCTGCCGGCCTCGATCGCGCGGACCTGGCTCTCGCGGAGGCTGACGATGGCCATCTCGGTGCCCGCGAAGACGCCTCCGAGGAGGACGAACAGCACGACGAGGCCGATGTTGAGGAGGGTGTCGAGATCCACGCCGACCAGAGTAGGGATGCCGGCCGTGAGAACGCCTCGTGGACTCTCAGGGAGCGGGGTCGGGCGGGGCGACGCCCCGCCCGCCCGCTCAGGACGCGTCGGCCGGGCGCACGCCGATCGTGAGGATGAGGTTCGCGTAGATGCGGCGGTCGCCCGAGGCGATGGTGAGCGCGACGTCGGGCGTGCGCGCCTCGGCGTAGAAGGCGTGCCGCTCGAGCGAGGTGAAGGGGACGCCGTCGAGGGACCGGCGGAAGGCGTCCTGCGCGGGGACGTCGATGCCGGGCGCGGGGGTCATGACCGTCGCCTCCTCGACGACGATCGCCGAGAGCAGGGCGTCGAGGATCTCGTCGACGGTCAGCATGTCGGGCCGGAGGTTCAGGTGCACCAGGGCGGAGTTCGGTCCGAGCGTGGTGCCGACGGGGTAGTTGCCGTCGGCGATGAGGACCCGGGAGCCGTGGCCCGCGCGGGCGAGCGCGTGCAGGATCTCGGGGTGGAGGAGGGTCGTGGTCAGCAAGAGGAGCTCCTAGAGGTCGTCGAGGTGGGCGACGGACGAGCCGGCGAGCAGGCGGCCGGGGAGCCTCCGCTCCTGGGGACCGGGCTGCTCCGCCCCGGAGTCGAGGCGGAGGCGGACGAGGGCGGCGGCCTCGGCGGCGATCGCCTCCGTCGGCTGGGCGATCGTGGTCAGGTGCGGGCGGACCACGCGGGCCAGCTCGACGTTGTCGAAGCCGACGACAGAGAGGTCCGTCGGCACGCGCAGCCCGGAGTCGCCGAGGGCGATCAGGGCGCCGACCGTCAGCTCGCGGTTGCTCGCGAACAGGGCGGTCGGCCGGGGGCTCAGGGCGAGGATCCGCTCGACGGCGGCGACCCCGCTCTCGACCGTCAGCGGGCCGCGCACCACGGCGTCGGCGGCGGGGTGGACGCCGCGCTCGGCCAGGGCGGCGAGGAAGCCGGCGGTCCGCTCCCGGGTGGAGGACACTCCGTCCTCCCCGCCGAGCACCGCGATCGAGCGGTGGCCGTGGTCGAGGAGGTGGCGGGCGGCGGAGGCGCCGGCGCCCGCGTTGTCGAGCGCGACGCGATCGGTGACCAGTGCGTCGTCGATCCAGTCGACGGCCACCACGGGGGTGCCCTGCTCGGAGGCGCGGCGCAGCGCGTCGACGTCGCCCGCGGACGGCACCGCCACGATCCCGTCGACCATCTTCTCGAGCAGCAGGTCGACCGCGGCTCCCGGCTCGGGGCGGCTCACACCGACCAGCACGCCGATGCCCTCCTCGCGCAGGGCCCGCTCGAGGCCCGCGATGATCGAGAGGTGGAACTCGTTGTCGAGGGCGGGCAGCAGCACTCCGACCGTGCGGGAGCGCCGCGAGCGCAGGCCTCGAGCGAAGCCGTTGACCCGGAAGCCGACCTCGGCGGCCGCCGCCTCGATCGCCGCCCGGTTCTCGGGGCGCACGGGGAGCCCGTTGTAGTGCTTCGAGATGGTCGAGAGCGAGAGGCCGGTCAGCCGCTGCAGGTCCTTGTAGGTGGCCACGTCACAGGGTGGCGCGGGGCGAGCCGTAGCCGCTCCAGCCCGGGATCGTGCCGTCGGCGTCCCACAGGTCGAGCCAGCCGGAGCTGCCGGGCCAGAGGAAGACCTGGCCCTTGATCAGCCGGTTGTTGCGCTCGGCGCCGCGCAGCGCCTCCTGCTCCTCGGCCGTGAGCACCAGGGAGGCGGCGGCCAGGTTCGCCTCGATCTGCTCCGGCTTCACCGCGAACGGGATCGGGATCTGGCCGCGGTTCACCGCCCAGGCGAGGCACACGACGGCCGGATGCACGCCCCGCTCCTCGGCGATCGCCCGCACCGCGGGGTGCTCGATGTCGACGATGTCGCCCTCCACCCGGTCGCGCTCCGGCCGCGACGGCGAGCCCAGCGGCGAGTAGCCGATCGGCTGGATGCGGTGGTCGAGGCAGAAGCGGAACAGCTCCGGCTGCTGGAAGCAGGGGTGCAGCTCCATCTCGTTCAGCTGCGGGGCGATGCGGACGTCGGCGAGGATCCGCTCGAGCTTGGGGATCGTGACGTTGGAGGTGCCGAGGTGCCGGACGAGGCCCCGGTCGACCATGCTCTCGAGCGCGCGCCAGGTCTCGAGGAACGCCTCGTGGACGTAGGGGCGGGCGTGCGGATCGCGCGCGTCGGTCTCGGCGTGCGGCGGGTGGTGGTTCGGGAAGGGCCAGTGCACGAAGACGGCGTCGAGCACGTCGAGGCCGAGGTCGGCGAGCGAGCGCTCGACGGAGGCGACGGCCGCCGCGGGCTCGTGCGCGTCGTTCCAGATCTTCGACATGACGAAGAGCTCGTCGCGGTCGACTCCGGAGTCGGCGATCGCCCGGCCGACGCGCGGCTCGTTGCCGTAGACGGTGGCGCAGTCGAGGAGGCGGAAGCCGGCGCGGAGGGAGTGCTCGACCGCGAGGCCGACGGTCTCGGCGTCGTAGCGGTCGGAGCCGAACGTGCCGGCGCCGATGGCGGGGATGCGGCTGCCGCTCGCGAGGACGCGGTGGCTCGGCGGAGTGGGGGCCATGCGGATCCTCCTGGTGCGGCGGCGGGGGCGAAACGTTGCGCTTCACGGTAGGCGGCGGAGGGTGGCGGCGTCAACGATGCGGTGGACCGATGTGCGTAACGTTTCGTGCGGTGGGTGCTTTCATCCTCCGTCCCTGCCCCGCCTCCCTCGAGAGCCCAGTAGTTGTCGCACTCGAGCGCGACTGCGACGACTCCTGGACTGTCGAGAAGAGCCCCGCCCCTCCGCTCAGACCAGCCGGCGCGACTCCTCCGTGACCACGCGGAACCAGCGCGCGCCGTAGCCGTCGAGGGGCACCGACACGGCGCCGTCCTCGTCGAGCGGGAGCGACTCGCCGCCGAGGGAGTCGACCAGCCGCGCCCCGGCGGGGGTGTCGGGGAGCGTCAGGTCCGCCGTGCGCGGGTTCGACGCCAGATTGTGCACCGCGACGGTCGTGCCGGTCGACGCGGACATCCGGTGCGCGAGCACGCTCGGCTCGTCGCAGGGGAGGTGCGTGTACTCGCCCCAGCCGATCTCCGGCGACCGCCGGTACAGCCAGGCGAGGCCCTTCACGTGGGCCAGGAGGGAGTCCGGATCCTGGAGCTGCGCGGCCGCGTTCACGTGCTCGGGTCCGAAGCCGCCGCCGGGAGGGGCGGCGATCAGGTCGGAGGCGTCGGCGCGCGAGAACCCGCCGTTGGCGGCGCTGCTCCACTGCATCGGGGTCCGCACCGCGCTGCGGCCCGGGATGTCGGCGTTCTCGCCCATCCCGATCTCCTCGCCGTAGTAGAGCACCGGGGTCCCGGGCAGCGAGAAGACCAGGCTCTGGACCAGGCGGACGCGGCGCGGGTCGCCGTCGACCATCGGCGGGAGGCGGCGGACGATGCCGCGCCCGTGGATCCGCTGCGACTGCTCCGGAGCGAACGCCGCGAAGACCTCGTCGCGCTCGTCGTCGCTCAGCTGGTCGAGGGTGAGCTCGTCGTGGTTGCGCGCGAAGTTCGCCCACTGGCTGCCGACGGAGATCTCGGGGCGGCTCGCGAGCGCCTCGACGAGCGGCGCCGCCTCCTCCCGGGCCAGCGCGAGGTAGAGGCGCTGGTTGCCGATGAAGTCGAACTGCATCGACAGCTCGTCCGCGTCCTCGCCGCCGAAGAAGCCGAGCTGCTCCTCGCGGGTCACGTTGACCTCGCCCAGCAGCATCGCCTCGCCGGAGCGCCGCGAGACGAAGCGGCGCAGCAGGCGCAGCCACTCGTGCTCGTCGCGGGCGCCGGGCTCGATCAGGTACGGCACCGCGTCGACCCGGAAGCCGTCGACGCCCAGCTGCAGCCAGAACCCGATGAGCTTCGCGATCTCGTCGCGCACGGCCGGGTTCTCGGTGTTGAGGTCGGGCTGGTGCCGGTAGAAGTGGTGCAGGTAGTACTGGCCCGCCTCCTCGTCACGGAACCAGACGCCGTCCTCCGCGTCCGGGAACACGTTCGCGGGCTGATCGGCGGGCGGCTCGTCGCGCCAGACGTAGTAGTCGCGGTACGGGCTGTCGGGAGAGGAGCGGGCGGCCTGGAACCAGGGGTGCTGGTCCGAGGTGTGGTTGACGACGAGGTCGACGATCACGCGCATCCCGCGGTCGTGGGCGGTCCGGATCACCTCGACGACGTCGCCGTGGTGCCCGAAGCGCTCGTCCACTCCGTAGAAGTCGCTGATGTCGTAGCCGTTGTCGCGGCCGGGGGACCGGTAGAACGGCGCGAGCCAGAGGCAGCTGACGCCGAGCTCGGCCAGGTAGTCGATCCGGTGGACGAGGCCCTCGAGGTCGCCGACGCCGTCGTCGTCCCAGTCCATGAACGTCTTCACGTCGAGGTTGTAGAAGACGGCGGTGCGCCACCACAGGTCGCTCGTGTCGGTGACCCTCATGCGCGGACCTCGGGGGTGCGGACGAACAGCTCCGGGCAGTGCGCGAGCGGGTCCTTGGCGTCGAGCGGATGCATGCCCTCACCCTAGGTCGCGGGC
>NZ_PSUB01000028.1:0-16081 GCF_002931595.1 Rathayibacter sp. AY2B9 | reverse complement strand
ATCGTGTTCAGGTCCATGCCGCGCCTCCGTCCCGCGCCCGTCGGGCGTCACACGGGTGGGGTTCACTGGGGGGAGACGCCCGACGGGCGCGGGACGGAGGCGCGGCATGGACCTGAACACGATCCAGCGCGTCCGGGTGGTGCGCGAGCGCTCCGAGCTGGCGGGCCGCGGGCCGCGCTCAGCGGTCATCGGAGGCGGCTCCTGGGTGTTCTCCCTCCCCCACGACCACCTCGACGAGCTCCTCGACCTGCAGGGATTCGCGTGGGAGCCGATCGTGCGCACGGACGCCGGGCTCTCGATCGCGGCGACCTGCACGCTCAGCGAGCTCGCCGCGATGCCCGACGCGGGCGACACCGCCCATCCGCTCTTCTTCCAGTGCTGCACGGCACTGCTGGGCTCCTTCAAGATCTGGAACGTCGCCACTGTCGGCGGCAACATCGCCAACGCCCTGCCCGCCGGACCGATGATCAGCCTCGCCGCCGCGCTCGACGCCACCGCCCTCGTCTGGCGGGCCGACGGCTCGGACGTCGCCGTGCCGGTCGCCGAGCTCGTGACCGGCAACATGACCACTTCCCTGGCCCAGGACGACGTCATCCGCTCGATCGAGTTCCCGCTCTCCTCCCTCCGGGCGCGCACCGCGTTCCGCAAGACGGCGCTCTCCCCTCTCGGACGCTCCGGCGCCGTCGTCATCGGCCGCCTCGACACCGACGGCGCGTTCGTGCTCACGATCACCGCGGCGACCGTCCGGCCGGAGCGGCTCCGCTTCGCCGCCGTTCCCTCCTCGGCCGAGCTCGCCGCGGCCGTCGACGGCGTCGCGACCTGGTTCACCGACCCGCACGGAGCCGCCGACTGGCGCCACGCCGTCGTCCGCGTGCTCGCCGAGGAGATCCGCACCGAGCTGGCCGGAGGCGCCCGATGAGGTTCACCGTCAACGGGGAGCCGGTCGACGCCTCCCCCCGCCCCGGCCAGGTGCTGCGCACCCTCCTCCGCGACCACGAGCACTTCGAGGTGAAGAAGGGGTGCGACGCCGGCGACTGCGGCGCCTGCTCCGTCCTCGTCGACGGGACGCCGTTCCACTCCTGCCTCTACCCCGCCCACCGCGTCGAGGGCCGCGAGGTGACGACCGCGGCCGGCCTCGGCACGCCCGAGGAGCCGAGCGCGGTGCAGGAGGCGTTCGTCGAGGCCGGCGCGTTCCAGTGCGGCTTCTGCACGGCCGGCATGGTGGTCACGGCCACGGCGCTCGACGGAGTCCGCGCCGAGGACGTGCCGCGGCTGATGAAGGGCAACCTCTGCCGGTGCACGGGCTACCGCCCCATCCGCGGGGCCGTGACGGGCGCCTGCGCGTCCGGGCACGGCGCGCACGCGGCCGAGCCGTCCGGAGCGGATCGCACGGAGGCCCCGGTCCGCGGACGGCACGCGGCCCCGCCGTCGGGTCTCACCCCCGTCCGCCGCACCGGTCGCCCGTCGGCCGAGGAGTCCCGGGTCGGCCGCTCGCTCGGCGCGCCCGCCGGCCGGCGGATCGTCCAGGGCCGCGAGCCGTTCACCCTCGACGTCGCCGTCCCCGGCCTGCTGCACCTGAAGGTCGTCCAGAGCCCGCACGCCCACGCGCGCATCCGCTCGATCGATACGACCGCCGCCCGCGCGATGCGGGGCGTCGTCGCGGTCCTCACCGCCGAGGACGTCCCGGACGTCCTCTACTCCACCGCCCGCCACGAGTCCCGGCTCGACGACCCGGACGACACCCGCATGCTCGACACCGTCGTCCGGTTCCGCGGGCAGCGCGTGGCCGTGGTGGTCGCGGAGTCGGTGGCCGAGGCGGAGGCGGCCTGCCGCGCCGTCGAGGTCGACTACGAGGTGCTGCCCGCCGTCTTCGACCCGGAGGAGGCGCGCTCCCCCGGCGCGCCGCTCCTGCACGCCGACAAGGATCCGATCGCCTCGCGCATCGCCCGGCCGGAGGCGAACGTCGTCGCGGAGCTCCACGGAGAGTACGGGGACGTGGCCGCCGGACTCGCGGAGGCCGACGTGGTCGTCGAGGGCCGGTACTCGACCTCCCGGGTCGCGCACACGGCGCTCGAGACCCACGGCACCATCGGCTGGCTCGAGGGCGGAGAGCTGGTGCTGCGGACCTCGACGCAGGTGCCCTTCCTCGTGCGCGACGAGATCGCGCGCCTGTTCGACCGCGATCCGTCGACCGTCCGCGTCTTCACGGCACGGGTGGGCGGCGGCTTCGGCGGCAAGCAGGAGATCCTGACGGAGGACGTCGTCGCCCTCGCCGTGCTCGCCACCGGCCGGCCCGTGCAGTTCGAGTTCACCCGGAGCGACGAGTTCACGATGGCCCCCTGCCGACACCCGATGCGGGTCGGCGTCACGCTCGGCGCCCGGCGCGACGGACGGCTGACCGCCCTCGCCGTGGACGTGCTCTCGGACACCGGCGCCTACGGCAACCACGGACCCGGCGTGATGTTCCACGGCACCTCTGAGTCGGTCGCCGTCTACAGCGCGCCCAGCAAGCGCGTCGACGCGCAGGCCGTCTACACGAACAACCTCCCCTCGGGGGCGTTCCGCGGCTACGGCCTCGGGCAGGTGATCTTCGGCATCGAGTCGGCGATGGACGATCTCGCCCGCGAGCTCGGGATCGACCCGTTCGAGCTGCGGCGGATCAACGCGGTGCGCCCGGGCGAGCCGCTGGTGGTCACGCACGTCGAGGGCGACGACATCGGCTTCGCCTCCTACGGGCTCGACCAGTGCCTCGACCTCACCGAGGCGGCACTGGCCGGCGGCGGCGGCTCCCCCGCCCCCGACGGACCGGGGTGGCGGACAGGGCAGGGCACGGCACTGGCGATGATCGCCACCATCCCACCGCGGGGCCACTTCTCGGAGGCGACCGTCACCGTCGACGCCGAGGGAGTGCTGACCATCGGCGTCGGCACGGCCGAGTTCGGCAACGGGACGACCACCGTGCACACGCAGCTGGTCGCGAGCGCCTTCCGCGCCTCGGCCGACCGGGTGCGGATCCGCCAGTCCGACACGGACGCGGCCCGCTACGACACCGGAGCGTTCGGCAGCGCCGGCACGGTGGTCGCGGGCAAGGCCGTCCACTCGGCCGCGACGCGCCTCCTCGCCGAGCTGCAGGCGCTCGCCAAGCGGCTGACCGGGCACGACGAGACCTTCGAGCCCGACGACGAGGGCCTGCTCGCTCCGGACGGCACCCGGGTCGCGTTCGCCGATCTGGTCCGTGCGGCCGGCGGACCGGTCACCGCGACCGGGAGCGAGGACGGCGCTCAGCGCTCGCTCGCGTTCAACGTCCAGGGCTTCCGCGTCGCGGTGCACGAGCCGACGGGCGAGGTGCGGATCCTGCAGTCGGTCCAGGCGGCCGACGCCGGCTTCGTGATCAACCCGGCGCAGTGCCGCGGGCAGGTCGAGGGTGGAGTGGCGCAGGCGATCGGCTCGGCGCTGTACGAGGAGGTGATCCTCGACGGCGAGGGCACCGTGACCACGGCGATCCTCCGGAACTACCACATCCCGCAGATGGCGGACGTGCCCGAGACCGAGGTGCTCTTCGCGGACACCGCCGACGAGCTCGGGCCGTTCGGCGCGAAGTCGATGAGCGAGGCGCCATACAACCCGGTCGCCCCCGCACTCGCCAACGCCGTCCGCGACGCGATCGGCGTGCGGCCGACCGAGCTGCCGCTCTCCCGCGACCGGATCTGGCGGCTCCTGCACCCGGACGCCGCCCCGGTCGCGTCCGTCGAGGCGGAGGCGCCGCCCGGTTGAACGACGACGAGCTGAGCGCCGATCGGCGGCCGCAGCTCAGACGCGCGACGCCAGCTCCGTGCTCGCCCGGGCGACCTCGCGGGCGATCGCGTCCTCGTCCGCGTTCACCAGCCGTCCCTCCCGCACCGTCGGGCGACCCTGCACCAGGAGCAGGCTCAGCGGGGGCTGCGCCCCGAGCGCGAGGGCCGCGACCGGGTCCGCGATGCCCGCGTGCTCGATCCCGTCGATCCGCCAGAGCGCGAGGTCGGCGAGCTTGCCGACCTCGATCGAGCCGATCTCGTCCTGCCGGCCGAGCACCCGGGCCCCGCCGATGGTGGCGACCGAGAGCGCCTGCCGGGCGCTCATCCGGTCGGCGCCGGCGCGCAGGCGGTTCATCAGCACCGCGGCGCGGATCTCGGAGCCGAGCTGCCCGGACTCGTTCGACGCCGCGCCGTCCACGCCGAGGCCGACCGGGGCTCCCGCAGCCAGCAGCTGCGGGATCGGCGCGATGCCCGCCGCGAGCCGGCCGTTCGAGGACGGGCAGTGCGCGACTCCGGTGCCCGTGGCCGCGAACTTCGCGATCGCGTCGGCGTCGAGGTGGACGCAGTGCGCCATCCAGACGTCGTCGCCGAGCCAGCCGAGCGACTCCAGGTGGTCGGTGGGCGAGAGGCCGAACGCCTCCCGCGTGTAGGCGTCCTCCTCCACGGTCTCGGAGCCGTGGGTGTGCAGCCGGACCCCGAGCTGACGGGCGAGGACGGCCGACTCGCGCAGCAGGTCGGTGGTCACCGAGAAGGGCGAGCACGGGGCGATCGCGACCCGCACCATCGCGTCGGCGGAGGCGTCGTGGTACCGCTGGACCGCCTCTCCGCTGGCCTGGAGCGCGGCCGCCGTGGTCTCGACGGCGAAGTCCGGCGGGAGGCCGCCCCGGGACTCGCCGAGGTCCATCGACCCGCGGGTCGCGTGCAGCCGGAGGCCGAGGGTGCCGGCCGCGTCGACGATGCCGCCGACGATGTCGCCGGAGCCCCGCGGGAAGACGTAGTGGTGGTCGGCGACGGTGCTGCAGCCGGACCGGGCGAGGACGCCCATCGCGCCGAGGGCGGCGGAGCGGGTCAGGTCGGCGTCGATGCGGGACCAGGCGGGGTAGAGCGCGACGAGCCAGTCGAAAAGGATCGAGTCCTGCGCCCAGCCGCGGGTGAGCCACTGGTAGAGGTGGTGGTGCGTGTTGACGAGCCCGGGAGTGAGCAGGTGGCCGCGGCCGTCGACCCGCGTGAGCGCGATCGCCTCCTGCGCCGGCAGGCCCGTCGGGGACCGTCCGTCGAGGGCCCACGCCGGAGGGTCGCCGGCTCCGACGGCGACGATGCGGGAGTCGTCGACGACGACGTGGCCGACGGGGTGCTCGGTCCCGTGCGCGTCGACGGTGGCGACGTGGGCTCCGGTGAGGACGTGGCGCTGCATGCCCCGAGCATGGCAGCGCGGTGTTTCGCGGCCGTTTCCCGCCGGAGTGCGAGCAGGCCGGCGCGATCACGACGGCGCGCCATCGAGGGAGGACGTGCGGCTCAGCGCGCCGCGTGGATCGGGCCCGAGCGCCCCGCGAGCGGCTCCCCGGACGTCCCCGTGCGCGCGGCGAGGACCTCCGCGAGGATCGACACGGCCGTCTCCTCCGGCGTCGACGCGCCGATGTCCAGGCCGATCGGCGAGTGCAGGCGGGCGAGCGCCTCCTCCGTCACTCCCGCCTCGCGCAGCAGCCGCAGCCGCCGCTCATGGGTGCGCCGCGACCCCATCGCGCCGACGTAGGCGACCGGGAGCGCGAGCGCGGTCTCGAGCAGCGGGATGTCGAACTTCTCGTCGTGCGTGAGCACCGCGATCACGGTGCGCGAGTCGACCTCGGCGCGGGCGAGGTGGTCGGACGGCCACTCGACCACGACCTCGTCGGCGCCGGAGAAGCGCTCGGCGGTCGCGAACACCGGACGCGCGTCGCAGACGGTCACGCGGTAGCCGAGCAGGGCGCCTGCGGAGCAGAGCGCGGCGGAGAAGTCGACGGCGCCGTAGATCAGCAGGCGCGGCCGCTCGGCGTGCACGATGTAGGCGATCTCGAGCTCGGCGCTCCGGCAGGCGGTCTCGACCGTGGCCGAGCGGCCGGAGGCCAGGCGCGCCTCGCGCTCGGCGAGGATGCGGCGGGCGGTGTCCTCGTCCAGGTGCGGGCCGACGACGTCCTGGAGGCGCGTCGCTCCGGTGAGGACGAGGCCGATCAGCTCCTCCGGGCCGCCGACGACGATCGCCAGCGCGGCCGAGCGGCCGGCGCGGGCGGCGCGCAGCTCGGCGAGGACCGCGGTGGAGCCGGAGTCGACGACCTGGCCGAACACGCGCAGCTGCCCCCCGCAGGACAGGCCCGCGGCGAAGGCCGCCTCGTCGTCGAAGCCGAAGTGCTCGGACGCGCTGCCCGAGGTGCCGAGCACCTCCTGGGCCAGCGCGTACCCCTGCGCCTCGACGCAGCCGCCGGAGATCGAGCCGATCGCGCGCCCCTCCGCGTCCACCGCCATTGAGGACCCGAGAGCGCGGGGAGCCGAGCCGAAGACGTGCGTGACCGTGACGACCGCGACGCTCCCGCCCGCCTCGACGCGCTCGAGCAGGGGGTCGGCGATGTCGAGCACGACGGCCTCCTCTTCTCGGACGGGAGGCGACGGCGCCGGGGCTGCGGGGAGGCCGGGCGGAGCCGCCGACGGGCGCTCACACGCAGGAAACATGCCGAGTATAGGGTCGATCCATGCCTGACGACGCTCCCTTCCTCGACCTCGTGATCCGCGCCTCCGACGTGCTGACCGAGAACGGCCGGCGTCCGGCCAGCATCGCGATCGCCGAGGGCCTGATCGTCGCGGTCGGCGAGCGGGACGCCCCCTGGCGGACCACGGAGGAGATCGTCCTCCCCGAGGGCCAGGTCCTGATCCCGGGGATCGTCGACACCCACGTGCACGTCAACGAGCCGGGCCGCACGGAGTGGGAGGGCTTCGCCTCCGCCACCCGCGCGGCCGCCGCCGGGGGCGTCACCACGATCATCGACATGCCGCTGAACTCGATCCCGCCGACCACCACGGTGGCGGGGCTCGAGGCCAAGCGCGCGGCCGCCGGGCCGCAGGCGCAGGTGGACGTCGGCTTCTGGGGCGGGGCGATCCCCTCGAACCTCGGCACGCTGCGCGAGCTCCACGACGCGGGCGTCTTCGGCTTCAAGTGCTTCCTCTCGCCGAGCGGCGTGGACGAGTTCCCGCACCTGAGCCGGGAGCAGCTCGTCGAGGCGATGCGCGAGATCGCCGCCTTCGACGGACTGCTGATCGTGCACGCCGAGGACCCGGCCGAGCTGGAGGCGAGCGCGCTGGAGCCCGGCGCCTCCTACGGCGCGTTCGTCGACTCCCGCCCGCCCGCCTCCGAGCGCAGCGCGATCCTGCACGTGATCGAGGCCGTCCGCGAGACCGGCTGCCGCGCGCACATCCTGCACCTCTCCTCCGCCGACGCGCTGCCGCTCCTGCGCGAGGCGAAGGCCGAGGGGCTGCCGATCTCCGCCGAGACCTGCCCGCACTACCTCACCTTCGACGCCGGCTCGATCCCCGACGGCGGCACGCAGTTCAAGTGCTGCCCGCCGATCCGCGACGAGCGCAATCGCGAGCAGCTCTGGAAGGGGCTGCTCGACGGATCGATCGACATCATCGCCTCGGACCACTCCCCCGCCACCGCCGAGCTGAAGCTCCCCGCCGGCGGCGACTTCGGCGTCGCCTGGGGCGGGATCTCGGGACTCGAGCTGAGCTTCCGCGCGGTCTGGACCGGGGCCCGCGAGCGGGGCATCCCGCTCGAGCAGGTCGTCGCCTGGATGTCCACGGCGACCGCCGCGTTCGCCGGGCTCGGCCAGAAGGGCCTGCTGCACGCGGGGTCCGACGCCGACCTGGTCGCGTTCGACCCGGAGGCGCAGTGGCGCGTGGACGTCGACGCCCTCTCGCACCGGAACCCCGTCTCGGCCTACGAGGGCCGCGTCCTCCGCGGCGCCGTCGCCGCCACCTGGGTGGGCGGCCGACGCGTCACCGCCGAGACGGTCCCGCCCGCCGGGCGCCTCCTCAGCCGCCCCTGACCTCGACCCGCCGATGCCCCGCCTCCCTGACGACACCTCGGGGAGCTCCCCCGCTCACGCCGAGCGCCGCCGTGTCATCGGCAGGTTTCGAGTGTGTGAACGGAGGCGGGTCGGAGCCGCGGAGCGGGCGGATCGCACAAGACTCGGCGTTCCGGCGGCGGCTCCTCGGGATGCTCCGCCGGTGCGCGGAGCCCCCGGCAGGCGCGAGGCTGGCAGACGGGCTCGCAGGAGCCGCGAGCAGGACGGGCACCACCGCGTGACCGGGCCCGGCCGCACGGAACGGACAGGAGCGGACATGTCGATCATCCTCGGGGACCACCAGTACGGGAAGGCCGAGAACCGCGTCGTGCGGATCTACCGCGAGACCCCGCGGCACGAGATCCACGACGTCAACGTCTCCACGGCCCTCCGCGGCGACTTCGAGGCCGCGCACCGAGAGGGCGACCAGTCGGCCGTCCTGCCCACGGACACGCAGAAGCAGACGGCGTACGCCTTCGCCAAGGAGAAGGGCCTGCGCTCGATCGAGCCCTACGGCCTCGAGCTGGCCCGCCACTTCGTCGACGGCTACGAGCCCGTCCACGGCGCCCGCATCGAGATCGAGGAGTTCGCCTGGGAGCGCGTGCTGGTGGACGGGCGCGAGCACGACCACACCTGGGTCCGGAAGTGCCAGGAGACGCGGATCGCGTCGGTCACGGTCGAGGGCTCGGGCGACGAGCAGCGGATCTGGATCACCGGCGGCTTCAAGGACCTCACGATCCTGAAGTCCACGGGGAGCGAGTTCCACGGCTTCCTCACCGACCCGTACACGGTCCTGCAGCCGACGAACGACCGGGTGATGGCGACCTCGCTGGTCGCGAAGTGGCGCTTCGCCCTGAGCGAGGACGAGATCGCGGCGATGGACTGGGAGGCGGTCTACGCGGGCGTCAAGGCGCTCATGACGAGCCGCTTCGCGACCGTGCACTCCCTCGCCCTCCAGCAGACGCTCTTCGAGATGGGGAAGGCGGTCCTGGAGGAGTACCCGCAGATCGTCGAGATCCGTCTCTCCGCGCCGAACAAGCACCACTTCGTCTACGACCTCTCGCCCTTCGGCGTCGAGAACGACAACGAGGTCTTCCACGCCGCCGACCGTCCCTACGGGCTGATCCAGGCGAGCGTCACCCGCGACGACGCGCCGCCCGCGGGATCCGCCTGGACCGCCTACACGGGCTTGGTGTGACCGGCGCCGGGGGCGTCCACCGGGGGCACGTGCTGCACGTCGCCGGGGGTGCGACGCTCGCGACCGCGCGGGAGTCGCTGGTGTCGATCCCGG
Organism: Rathayibacter sp. AY2B9; assembly: GCF_002931595.1. Classification (NCBI taxonomy): domain Bacteria; kingdom Bacillati; phylum Actinomycetota; class Actinomycetes; order Micrococcales; family Microbacteriaceae; genus Rathayibacter; species Rathayibacter sp. AY2B9. The sequence goes on along the minus strand of NZ_PSUB01000028.1, from coordinate 6,905 downwards.
ACGGCGCTCTCGCCGTGGACGAGGACGGCACGATCGCCTGGGTCGGTCCGTACCGCGAGCTGCCGGACCGCTTCGCTCTCCTGCCGGTCTCCGGCGACGCCGCGTCGATCCTGCTGCCCGGCTTCGTCGACGCGCACGTGCACTTCCCCCAGACGTTCTCGACCGACGGCTTCGGCGGCGGCCAGCTGCTCGAGTGGCTCGACCGGACGGTGTTCCCGGCGGAGGCGCGGCTCGCCGACCCGGAGTTCGCCGACGTCGTCGCGCGCGCCTTCACCCGGCGGCGGGTGGCCGCGGGCACGACCGCCGCGATGGTCTTCGGCTCCGCGTTCCCGGCCGCGCAGGACGCCCTCTTCGAGCGCACCCGCGAGGCGGGGCTGCGGATCGTGTCGGGGCGCGGCATCCAGACCACGGGCCCGGTCTCGGCGGCTCCCCTGATCACCTCCGAGGAGGAGGCGCTGACGCTCGCGTCGGAGGAGATCGACCGCTGGCACGGGAGGGACCCGCTCCTGCAGGTCGCGCTCGTCCCGCGGTTCTCGCTGTCCGTCACTCCCCGGACCCTCGGAGCGCTCGGCGAACTCTACGACGACGTCCGCGGACGCGGCGTCTACGTGCACAGCCACCTCAACGAGAACGACCGGCCCGGCGACGGCGAGATCGCCGCCGTGCTCGGCTCGTACGGCACCCGCAGCTACCTCGACACCTACGACGGGCTCTTCCTGCCCGGCTCCGCGCGCGGCGGCTCCTCCCTCCTCGGGCCGCGCACGATCCTCGCTCACGCCGTGCACTGCCAGGACGCGGAGCTGCACCGGATGGAGGAGACCGGCACCTCGATCGCCCACTGCCCGACCTCGCAGCAGTTCCTCGGCTCCGGCACCATGCCCTGGCGCCGGACCGTCGCCTCGGGGGTCACCGTCGCCCTCGGTTCGGACGTGGGCGCGGGCGACGAGTGGCTGCTGGCGCGAGTGGCGAACGACGCCTTCAAGGTGCACCTCTCGGAGCCCGGCGACGCGGCCGTCGCCCTGCATCCGGCCGAGCTCCTGTTCACGGCGACGCTCGCCGGCGCACGGGCGCTCGACCAGGAGGACCGGTTCGGCAGCCTCGACCCCGGGAAGGACGCGGACTTCCTCCGCATCGAGCCCGACCGGTGGGAGCCGCTCGCCGACGTCCTCGCCCACGGGATCCGCGCGGACGACGAGGAGGAGGCGACGGCCCAGCTGCTCTTCGCCCTGCTGATGACCCTGCGCGAGCCGGCGATCGCCGCGGTGCACGTCCGGGGCAGGCGGATCGTGGCTCCGGAGTGACGGGGCCGGCCCGGGAAGCGCGGTGCGGACCGCGCGCACCCGGCCGTCAGCGCAGGCGCAGCGCCAGGAACAGGTCGGCGCGGTCCGCGGTGTCCGACAGGTCGCGCTGCGTCAGCTCCTCCACCCTCGCGATGCGGTACCGCACCGTGTTCAGGTGCAGGTGCGTCTGCTCCGCCGTGCGCACCCACGAGCCGCCGCAGTCGAGGAACGCCGCGAGCGTGGCGACCAGCTGCGAGCCGTAGCGCGCGTCGTGCTCGACGAGCCGCCCGAGCACCAGCTCGACGAACACCGAGCGCAGGTGGTCGGGGACCGCGCTCAGCAGCTGCACGGCGGAGGTGACCTCCCCGGAGTCGCTGACCCGCACCGGAGCGTCGTCGCCCGGAGAGCCCGGCAGCAGCATCCCGTAGCGTGCCGAGCGGAGGGCGCCGCCGAGCGCGGGCAGCGGAGTCGCGGCGCTCGTCCCGACGCGCAGCACGGCGCCCGGCCACGCGGCTCCCGCTCGTCGCAGCGCCGAGGTGACGACGGCGAGCGGATCCGCGCCGGTGGGGATCGCATCGGTCGCCTCGGTGGGCAGCACCGCCACCGCGCAGCCCTGGGCGTCGCGTCCGACCACGGCGCGGCCCAGGTGCGCGGCGGCGTCGACCAGGACACGGCGCGCCAGGTCCGGGGGCGCGTCGCCCTCGAACTCGGCGGCGACCACGGCGCACCGCCCGGCGCCGCCGAGTCCGAGCTGCCGCAGGTACACCGCGGCCTCGGGCTGCTCGCTGTCCTCCTCCACGAGCTCGAGCAGGCGGTCGGCGAGAGCGGAGTCGGCCGAGAGCGCCGCCTCCCGCTGCAGCCGGTAGACCCCCACGACTCCGGCGAGCTCCGTCACGGCGTCGAGTACTGCGGCGGGCCAGTCGTTCCAGTCGCCCCCGACGACGACCAGCCAGGAGGTGGCGCGGTGCTCGCCCGCGCCTGCGACGGTGAGGACCGACAGGGCGCCGCCGCGGGCGTCCGCGACCACGACCGGGCTGCGCCGGGCCGTGAGCGCCGCGTGCACGACCCGCTCGATCTCCCCCAGCCCCAGGGGCGAGGCGGAGGCCGCGGTCCGGCCGGTCGCGGTCAGCACCGACACGGGGAGTCCGAGCTCGCGCGAGGTGCGCGTGACGAGCTCGTCGAGCTGCTGCCCCCGGTAGACCTCGGTCAGCAGCTCCCGCTGGCGGGCGAGGGCGGCCGTCAGCCGGGCCACGCGGTCGCCGGCGAGAGCGTTCGACAGGTGCGCCGTGATCGCGCCGAACGACACATCGGCCGGCACGGCGATCAGCGGGACGTCGTGCTCGCGGCAGGCGACGACGAGGTCGTCCGGCACGAAGCCCAGCAGCCCCTCGCCGGCGAGCAGAGCGCTGGCACCCGAGTCCGCGACCGCGGCGACGAAGGCCGCGCTGTCCTGGGCGTCCCGACGCCAGACCAGACCGGTCAGCACCAGCTGGTCGCGCGAGATGTAGCGGCGCGGGTCGAGGAGATCGGTCGTGAAGATGCCGTCGACCGGCCGCGCGAGCGCTCCGTCGCCGGCGACCAGCACGCGCAGCCGCAGCTGCGGCGCGTCGAGGACGTCCTGCAGCTGCATCAGCTGCCCCGGTAGGTCGAGTAGGCGAAGGGGCTGAGCAGGAGCGGGATGTGGAAGTGCGCCTCCTCGTCGTCGAGGCGGAAGGCGACGACGACCTCGGGGTAGAACGACTCGGTGCCCGAGGCGGCGAACCAGGCGCCGGTGTCGAAGACGACCCGGTGCACCCCGGCGGCCAGGCGCTCCGGCCCGAAGGCCGCCACGCGGCCGTCGTCGTCGGTGCGGGCCTCGGCGAGGCGCTCCCAGCCGGAGCCGACGCGGGCGTCGAGAGCTACCGGGACCCCGCGCGCGGGGCGGCCGCGGACGGCGTCGAGCACGTGGGTGGTGACGTGGCTGGCGTGCCCGCTCATCGTGCGGCCTCCGCCCGGACGAGGCGCCCGTCGTCGAGGCCGCGGACCCGCAGCACCGTGATCTCCCGCAGCTGCTCCGCGACGATGCGGGCCTCCGTCTCGTCGTCGAGCCCGAGTCTCCGCTCCAGCTCCGCGACGACCTCGGCCCGGTCGCGGCCGGCCGCGCGGAGGAGGAACACGCGCCCGAACCGCTTCTCGTAGGCGCGGTTGCCGGCCAGCAGCCGCCGGGTCAGCTCCTCGTCGCCCGTGCGGCTCGCCGCCTGCTCCGCGGCCGAGAACGCGGAGGAGCGCCCCGCACCCGCGTGCCGCTCCCCGATCCGCGGGTGGTCGGCCAGCGCCGCCTCCACCTCCTCCTCGGTGAGCGTGCGCGCGGCCCGCTCGGCCGCGTCGGCGAGCGCGTCGGCCGACGGGTAGGGCGCGCCGGAGGCGACCTCGTCGGCCCAGCGCGGGACGGCGAGGCACGCGAGCAGCACGTCGCGGGCGGTCTCGGATCGGGTGTCGGTCATGCGGTCTCCTTCGTCCGGCGGAGCAGGGGCTCGGCCTGCGGCACGATGGTCGGATGGATCTGGTCGGGAGTCGGGACCTCGTCGGGCTGGTGCTCGCGGCCGGTACGGGGCGCCGGGCGGGCGGCCCGAAGGCGCTGCGGCGCGACGCGGCGGGAGTGCCCTGGGTCGAGCGGGCCGTCGAGAGACTCCGTGCGGTCGGCTGCGAGCGGGTGCTCGTGGTCCTGGGCGCGGAGGCCGGACGGGCGCGCCTCCTGGTGCCGCCGTCCGCGGACGTGGTCGTCGCGGCGGAGTGGGAGAGCGGCCTCTCGGCGTCGCTCCGCGCGGGTCTCGCCGCGGCCGAGGGCGTCGCCGCGCTGGTCGCCCTGGTCGACCTGCCCGAGGAGCCGCCGAGCGTGGGGGCCCGGCTGCTCGCGGAGGCGCCGGTCGCGCCGGACGTGCTCGCCCGCGCGGTCTTCCGCGGTCGGCCCGGTCATCCGGTGCTGCTGGGACGGGACCACTGGCCGGAGCTCCTCGAGGGCGTGCACGGCGACTCCGGCGCGCGCGACCTGCTCCGCGCGAGGGGCGCGCGCGGGGTGGAGTGCGGCGATCTGTGGTCGGGAGCCGACCGCGACGGGCCGGACTGAGCGGTTCACGCCAGGCCCGCGTCGTCGAGGGCGGCGGCCAGCGCCCGCCAGGCCAGCGTCGCGCAGACGGAGCGGACGGGGTTGCCCGCCACCGCGAGCAGCGCCTGCTCCTCGCCTGCGAGGGCACCCTCCCGGTGCGCCATCGCCGCGAGGAACGCGTCGATCCGCTCCCGCATGTCCGACGCCGGCAGCCCGTCGAGACCGTCCGCGAGCAGCGACGCGGATCCCCGCGAGACCTCGCACCCCCGCCCGCTCCAGGCGAGGCGCACCTGCTCCGCGCCGCCGTCGACGCGCAGCTCGATCCGGTCGCCGCAGGTGGGGGTGATCAGCTCGGCCCGGCCGAGGGCCGGAGTCGGGTCGGCCTGCCCGACGGGGTCCTTGGCGTGCGCGCGGATCAGCTCCGCCGCCTCGCTCACGGCCGGTCCTCCAGCTCGGCGAGCTCCGCGTAGGCCGTGCTGATCCCGGCGATCCGCTCGCGCGACTCCCTCGGCGACGCCCCGAGCACTCCGGAGGCCACGAGCGCGACCGCGCTCATCGCCGATGCGTAGCTGTCCAGCGCCGTGCCGCTGTCGACCGGGCACTCCAGCCAGACCGCCGCGTGCTCCGCGTAGCGCCGGGCGGGCGGATCCGCGAGGAGCACCACGGGCACCTCGCGCGCGGCGAGCGTCCCGATCAGGGCCGTGAAGGAGGCGGGGCGGCGGCGGAAGCCGACCAGCACCACGACGTCCTCGGCTCCGAGCCCCTCGAGCTCCTCACCGAGCGACTGGCCGGGCTGCGGGGCGATCCGGACGCGTCCGCGCGCCTGCGCGAGCTGCTGGCGCAGGTGCAGCGCCACCGGGTAGCTGTTGCGCAGTCCGATCACGACGACCTCGCGTGCTCCCGCGATCAGCCGCACCGCCTCCTCCAGCCGCCCGTCGCCGAACGCGGCGGCCAGCCGGGCCAGGTTCGCCCGCTCGCTCTCGAGGTGCGCGGCGAGCGGATCCCCCTGTCCCTGCGCGGGACCGACCGGCACACCGGAGGACCGCAGCGCCCGGGCGTGCTCGCGCACCTCCTGCGAGTTCGAGAACCCCAGGCGGCGGAACAGCCGCGAGACCGTGGCCTTGGACACTCCGCTGTGCTGGGCGAGCTCGGTCGCCGTGTAGACGGCCAGGTCGCCGAGGTGGTCGAGGATGAAGTCGGCCGCCCGCTGCTCCTGCCGCGACAGCGCGGCGTAGCCGGCATCGATGCGGTGACCGATGCTCGTCGAGGGGGCCGGGGCGGGGGTCACGCGGTCGGCGTCCCGTCCGCGAGCGCCAGCACGGCCGCCTCGAACGCGTCGAGCGCGGTCGCGACGTCGGCCTCGGTCACGTTCTCGTCCGGGTGGTGGCTGACGCCGCCCTCGCAGCGGAGGAAGAGCATCGCGTACTCGGCGAGGTCGGCGACCGCCATCGCGTCGTGGCCGGCCTTGGAGAACAGCACCATCGGCTCCGCGTCCCCGGTCGCGCGGATGCCCGCCCGCACGACGTCCTGCAGCCGAGAGGAGGCGACGACCGCGGGGGCCGAGTGGGTCTCCTCCACCGTCAGCGCGAGACGGCGGCGCGACGCCGACTCCGACATCGCGTGCTCGATGGCGTCCCACGCCGCGTCGCGCTGGGCGTCGGTCTCGGCGCGGAGGTCGAGGCTGAACTCGACCCGGCCGGGGATGACGTTGACCGCGCCCGGGAAGGTCTCGAGCCGGCCGACCGTGGCGATCACGCCCTGCTCCCGCGCGATGCGCTCCACCGCGAGCACGGCCTCGGCCGCCCCGGTGAGCGCGTCGCGGCGGCGGTCGAGCGGAACTCCGCCCGCGTGCCCGGCCTTGCCGGTGAGGGTGAGTGCGAAGCGGCGGGCGCCCGCGATCGAGGAGACCACGGCGAGGGCGCAGTCAGCCTCCTCCAGGTAGGGGCCCTGCTCGATGTGCGCCTCGAGGTAGGCGAGAACGTCCTGCGCGTCGCGCGCGGCGGTGCGGATGCGCGAGGGGTCCAGCCCGAACTCGTGGAACGCCTCGACGAGCGTCGTCCCGTCGGCGTCCTCGAGCTCCCACCAGTGCTCGTCCCAGGTGCCGGCGAGGGCGCGGGAGCCGAGGAGCGCTGTGCCGAAGCGGGTGCCCTCCTCGTCGCCGAACGCGACGACCTCGACGGCGAACGGCAGGCGCCGGCCCGCCCCGTGCAGGCGCGACACCACGGCGATCGCGAGCATCACGCCGAGGATCCCGTCGTAGCGGCCCGCGTCGGGCACCGTGTCGAGGTGCGAGCCGAGCAGGAGCGCCGGGAGTCCCGGAGTCGCGCCCTCGTAGCGGCCGCACTGGTTGCCGGCCGCGTCCTGCCAGGTGCGCATGCCGGCCTCGGTCATCCAGCGCGCGGCCATCGCGTTCACCCGGGCGTGCTCGGGCGAGAGGTAGACCCGCTCGATGCCGTCGCGGTCTCCTCCAGCCGCCACGCCACCGACCGGCTCTCCCCCCCCCCCGAGCGCGCCCGCGCGACCCCGCTCCCACCGCCCCG
>NZ_PSUB01000027.1:0-19289 GCF_002931595.1 Rathayibacter sp. AY2B9 | reverse complement strand
CCCCGATGTGGGGCCCCCGCCCCCGAACCCCTGACCTGAACAGGAGCGATGACATGGAGAAGTCCTGCGTCCGCCCCCTCGACCTGGACGACGCCGTCGCCCTCGTCGGCATCCTCGCCGCCCTCCAGGCCCTCCTCGACAGCGGCGGCCTCCCCGCTGAGGAGGTCGAGGCCCTGCGCCACGGCCTCGAGCAGGGCGGCGCCCTCCTCCCCGGAAGCGACGAGAACGAGATCGCGACGGCTCTGGGTGGGCTGAACGCCCGCCTGCGTGGGACCATCGGGTGATCGCGCCGCGCTCGACGTTCCCGTAGCCTTCATCCGCGCTCGTGTCGACCCCGGAGACGCGCTCCCCCGCCCACGGGTAGCGTCCGGTCCGGTCCCGCACTCCCACGGGGTCGCTGAACCCCGAGAGCCGGAGGAGATCCGATCGTGAACGGTGACCACTTCGTCCTCTCGACCGCGACGCCGTGGGACGACCGCACCGAGATCATCGGCGTGTACGCCTCGGAGGCATGGGCCCGCGAGGCCGCGGCCGCATGGCTCGGCTCCCCGGACCGCGAGGCGTTCCCCCGGTGCGTCATCGAGGGCTGGAGCGGCGCGCACCTCCTCGGCCGCGAGGTCGTCGAGGCCCTCGGCGTCGACGACGAGGGCGGCGACGAGTCGCTGGGCGGCCCCCGCAGCCTCTGACCTGGCGGCCTAGCCGCCCCAGTGCGACGGGCGCTCGAAGTGCGACGGCAGCGTGGTCGCTGCATCCCCTCGGGCGCTGTTCACCTGCGCCTGGGTGAGGTAGACCGCCTCGGCGAGCCGCGCACCGGACACGTCAGCATCACGAAGGTCCACCCCGAGCAGGTCGCACCGCTGCAGATCCGCACCCCGCAGATCCGCGGCGAGGAGGAGCGCGCCCCGCAGGTCCGCCCCCCGCAGGTCCGCGTTCCGGAGCGATGCGCCCGCCAGATCGGCACCCGGAGCGAGCCGACGGCCCCTCGACCGGCGGGCAGCCGGCGCCGCTCCTGCGCGAGCGGCCGCGCTCGCCGCGATCAGGAGCGGCCGGGACGCTCCGTACTCCGCGTCGACGTCGACCGCGACCACCTGCTCCGGCTCGCCGAGGGTGTGCGCGTGCACCGCGTCGAACCGCTCGCGCAGCTCATCGAGGAGCGGCGCGCCGACGCCGGGCAGCGCCAGAGCGGAGTCGAGGTACCAGAGCAGCTCGTGCAGGCGGCGCATCAGCGGGAACACCGCGAACATCCGCTCGCGCACGGCCGGGTCGGACCGCCAGGAGACGCCGCCGAACGTCTGCTGCGAGACCTTCTGACCGGCGCCGAAGCAGTCGAAGACGGTGCAGCCGACGAAGCCCTGGGGCCGGAGCCGGCGGTGGATCGTGCACGCGTCCTCGCCGTCGAGGTTGACGCACGGGTCCCCGGCGCGCTTGTCGAACGGGAAGTCGGCGGCGCGGGCGAAGGCGAGGGCGACGCAGCACAGGCCGAAGCAGTTCGCGCAGTCGGCGCCGAGGTCCTCCCGGCGGCCGAGCTCGACCCTGGTGCGTGACGTCATCCGTCCGAGCCTACGCGCGGCGGCGCCTCCGGATCAGTGCGCGAGCGCGAGCACGCCGACGACCAGAACGCCGAGGCCCACGATCCCGAGCAGCGAGACGAGGCTCTCCTTCCAGGAGAGGCCCGCGCGCACGACGGCGATGAGGGCGATCCCCGCGAGCGTGGCGACGTAGACGCCCGCGCCGATCCGCAGCGCGACCGTCGCGTCGATCCAGCCCAGCGCCGCGGCACCGAGCGCGAGGACCGGCAGCGACGCCGAGGCGAGCGCCCCGCCCGCGATCCGCAGCATGGTGTGCGTCTCGGAGCGCGAGGGCGCCGAGGCGTGCACGACCTGGTGCGCGATCACCTCGGCGACGAAGCCCGCGGCGGAGATCCCGACGATCGAGATCACGAGGCTCTGGAGGGCATGGACCGCGTCGGGGTGGTCGCCGACGAGGTAGATCATCACCACGGCCAGGCCCGTGAAGGTCGCGTAGACGCGCTCCTTGAGGGCGCGGGCGATCTCGTCGAGGGGGCGGCGGGTCCGCTCCGCCCACCGGCCGGCGCGGCCCGGGCGCAGGCGCACGGGCGTCATCCGGTCGGCGGGTGCGGTGCGGCCCTCGTCGGCCGCTCCGTCAGTAGGAGGCTGAGTCGACACGTGCCGCGGAGGAGTCGCCCGAGTGCCGCGCCGCGAGGTCGCCGAGGATGGTCGCGGAGCCGCTGGTGCCGAAGCGGGTGACGCCGAGGCCGCGGTAGGCGAGGAGCGTGTCGAGGTCGCGGACTCCGCCGGACGCCTTCACCTGGACGGCCTCCGAGACGGCGCCGCGCATGAGGCGGAGGTCGTGCTCGTTCGCGCCTCCGCCCGCGAAGCCGGTGGCGGTCTTCACGAAGTCCGCGCCGGCGCGCTCGGCGGCCCGGCTGCCCTCGACGACCTGCTCGTCGTCGAGGAGGCTCGTCTCGAGGATGACCTTGACGACGTGGCCCTCGGCGGCCTCGACCACGGCGCGGACGTCGTCCTCGACGTCCTGGAGCAGGCCGCTCCGGAGGCGGCCGATGTTGACGACCATGTCGAGCTCGGACGCGCCGTCGGCGAGCGCCTGACGCGACTCCGCGACCTTCGCCGCGGTCGAGGTGGTGCCGTGGGGGAAGCCGATGACGGTGCCGACCAGGACGCCGGAGCCCTCGAGCCGAGCGACCGAGTGGGCGATGTCGGAGGGGCGGACGCAGACGCTGAACACGCCGGACGCGCGCGCCTCGTCGAGCTGGGCGTCGACCTCGGCGCGGGTGAGCTCGGGCTTCAGGATCGCGTGGTCGATGAGCGCCGCGATCTCGGCGACGGTGGGCAGGCTGGAGTCGGTCATCCGCACATTTTACGTCCGCCGGCGGGACGACGAAGGCCCGCGATCCGATGGATCACGGGCCTTCGATCGTTCACGCCGCTAGCGGCGCCGGGTCACCAGCTGGACTTGGTGATGCCGGGCAGCTCGCCGCGGTGCGCCATGTCACGGAAGCGGACACGCGAGATGCCGAACTTCGTGAGGTTGCCGCGGGGGCGGCCGTCGACGGCGTCGCGCGAGCGGACGCGGACGGGCGAGGCGTTGCGGGGGAGCTTCTGGAGGCCGACGCGGGCGGCCTCACGGGTCTCGTCGGTCCCGGCCGGGTCGACCAGGGCCTTCTTCAGCTCGAGGCGCTTGGCGGCGTAGCGGTCGACGATCACCTTGCGCTGCTCGTTGCGGGCGATCTTGCTCTTCTTGGCCATACTTAGCGCTCCTCGCGGAAGTCGACGTGCTTGCGCACTACGGGGTCGTACTTCTTGAGCACGAGACGGTCGGGGTCGTTGCGGCGGTTCTTCTTGGTCACGTAGGTGTAACCGGTGCCGGCCGTCGAACGGAGCTTGATGATCGGACGGACGTCCTGCTGCTTGGCCATTAGATCTTCACCCCGCGAGCGAGAACATCCTTGACGACGGACTCGATGCCACGGGCGTCGATGACCTTGATGCCCTTGGCCGAGAGGGTCAGGGTGACGTTACGGCGAAGCGACGGCACGTAGTACGTCTTCTTCTGCACGTTCGGGTCGAAGCGGCGCTTGGTGCGCCGGTGCGAGTGCGAGATGGCGTGCCCGAAGCCGGGGACGGCTCCGGTCACCTGGCAGACTGCTGCCATGGTTTCCTCCATGTGTGGTTACCGTGGATCACGCGCGGCACGAAGCCCCGCCCGACCCACCCAAGGTCACTTGTCGGCGCACCGCCCGCCTGTCCGGCCGGAGCCGGAGCTCCTGCCCGGTGGGCAGCACGCAAGCGCGTGCAGATGCACGCAACCTCGCTAGGCTACGCGACCCGGGCGGCGGCCGCAACAGGGTGGGGACACTCCCCCGACAGGGTGGGAACACTGCCCGGACAGGGTGGGGACACTACCCCGACAGGGTGGGAACACTGCCCTGACAGGGTGGGGACGCTCCCCCGACAGGGCGGGGACGCCGCCCCGACGCGCACGGGGACTTCCTGGGAGGTTCCGGCAGAAGTGGCCTCCCGTACCCCCCGAGCAGGGCGTTCGTGTACCTTCCGCCTTCCTCGCGGGTCGACGACCGCCCTACTCTGAGCCGACCGCGGGCGCCCGCTCCCGGCAGCAGCCGGGAGTAGCAGCACATGCGCCAGTCCTTCCTCCGTTCCCTCGTCGCCGCGGCCGTGCTCGTAGCGGGCGCAGGACTCAGCGTCGTGGCCGCGCCGACCGCGTCGGCGGCGCCGGTCTTCAGCACCGCGTGCTTCACCTCCCCGAAGGTCTCGACGGTGTCGCAGTACACCGTTCCCGCGACCGGGGTCTCGACGGTCCGCGCCGTCCTCAGCGGCCAGAACGGCGGGAAGGGTGCGAGCGGCCTCGGGACGGGCAACGCCGGCGGACGCGGCTCCAGCCTCGTCGTGGAGGTGCCCGTCACACCCGGGCAGGTGCTGGAGATCGGGCGCCTCACCGGCGCCCCGGCCGGAGCGGCAGGCGCCACGCGCTACGTGAACGGCGGCGTCTACGCGGGCGACTCCGGCGGCGCGGGTGGCGACGCCCAGTACCTCAGCACGGCCGGCTCGGACGGCTGTCAGCACGCCCTCGCCGTGGCGGCGGGCGGCGGAGGCGGCGGCGGGCGGTCCTCGGTCGGCGGCGACGCCGACGCCGGCAGCGGCGCGAGGGGCGGCGGGAACGGCGGCAGGAACAACGCGGCCGACGGCGGCGGCGGCGGCGCGGCCGGGCAGAGCTCGGGCGGCTCGCCCGGCGCCCGCGGCTACAGCACGTTCGGCGAATGCGCCGACGGCAACAACGGCCAGTGGGGCGTGTTCCTCAACGACGGCAAGGGCGCCGACGCCGGCGCCTCCCGCGGCGGCGGAGGCAACTGCTCGTTCCCCGGCCACAGCGGCGGCGGCGGCGGGGCCGGCTGGTGGTACGGCGGCGGCGGCGGATCGCCCTACGTGTTCGGCAGCATGAACGACACCCTCGGCGTCATGAACGACCCCGGCGCCGGCGGCGGCGGCTCGAGCTACGTGCACCCGAGCGTGACGAGGATCTCGCAGACGGCCGGCCCGACGGCGGCCGACCCCGTTGTCGCTCCGGTGTACGACACCGCCGTGACCGTGACGCGCACCCCCGACTTCTCGATGCTCGGGCAGGAGGTCACCGTCACCGCGAGGGTGACCATCCCGAGCCTGGGCCGGCCGGTGGCCGCCGGCGGCACCGTCGAGATCCTCACCGGCGCGGGCACCAGCAGGGTGACCCTCGACGCGGACGGCGTCGGCGTGCTGACCACGAGGGACATCCCGCAGGGCTGGAACGAGATCCGCGCGCACTACCCCGACACCATCACCCCCGCCGAGGCGGGACGCGGGAGCTGGTCGGCGCTCCCTGCTCTGCGCCACGAGGTGCGCGCGTGCGCCGCGGCACCCGTCATCACCCGGCAGCCCTCGGACATCGCGGGCGTCACCAACCAGATCTACACGCTGACGATGGGCGTGAGCGTCTCGGCCGTCTACGGCGGCATCCCCGCCGTGTCGTGGGAGAGGTCCACCGACGGCGGCGCCACGTGGAAGCCCGCCCTCGGCCGGGCGGGCGCCCGGGAGGACGGGACCGCGTTCCTCGAGGCCGGCCCCGATCCCACCGGCTCCTACCGCTACCGGGCGACCCTGACCACCTGCGGGGGCAGCGTCCGCAGCGAGCCGGCCACCGTGGCGGTGGGCGGCGTGCGCTTCGACCTGTCGACGCTCCCGCAGAAGGCGTACGGCGACTCCTTCGACGCGAGCCCCTACGCGCAGGCCGTCGATGTGCCCGGCCGCTCGATCGTCCTGAGCAGCAGGACCGCCGAGACCTGCTCCGTCAGCGGCATGAGGGTGACCGTGCTCCACGCCGGCGTCTGCACGCTCGCGGCGAAGCTCGACGCGCTCGCTCCTCTGGGCTGGGCGGGCGAGCCCCTGCAGAGCTTCACGGCGAAGCCGAAGGCGCTCACGGTGACCGCTCCGACGGTCGACTACCCGCGAGGCGCGCCGTCCCCCGACCTGCGCTGCACGGCCGCCTTCGTCGGCACCGACACCTTCGGCGCCCCGCTCACGGCCGGCGTCTACCGGCCGATCGTCACGGCGGACGACGTCATCTACCGCTTGATCCCGAACTGGCCCACCTCCACCTTCACCACCTTCACCACGCGGTGCAGCGGCGCGAAGGTCAGCAGCGACTACACGATCGCGGGGTACAGGGACGGCGCGCTGCGCATCGTCGCGGCCGTCCCGATGGTGACCGCCTCCTCGCCCTCGTCGACCTACGGATCCACTCCCCCCGCGATCACCGCCTCCGTGACCGGCTCCCCCTCGGGGACGGTCTCCTGCGGCGCCTTCGCGGCGTCCGACACCGGCTTCACGACGCCGCTGGCGCTCTCCGCGACGACCCCCGTCGGCCGCTACCCCACGCGCTGCTCCGGCCTGACGAACCCCTCGGGACAGCTGATCACCATCGACGGCGCGCTCACGATCTCGCCGGCGCCCCTCTCGGTGACCGCGTCGAGCCCCGGGACGCAGGCGCACGGCACCGCGACCGCCCCGACGGTCACCTGCACGGCCGACGGCTTCGCAGGAACCGACCGGTTCGTCACCGAGCCGACCGGCGCCTACTACACGGCGGACGGCACCGGGAAGGTGACGATCGGAGCGCGCACGCCCGTCGGCGACTACGTCACGCGGTGCGACGGAGGCGACGCGGGGCCGAACTACACCCTCCGGTCGATCCCCGGCACCTTCGCGCTGGCCGACCGCTCGGCCCCCGTCGTGACCGTGCCCGCCGCCGTCACGGCCGAGCCGGCCGACGTCTCCGGCGCCGTCGTCACCTTCGCGTCCTCCGCGCAGGACGCGGTCGACGGAGCCGTGGGCTCGACCTGCACGCCCGCCTCGGGAAGCGTCTTCCCGATCGGGGACACGACGGTCGACTGCACCGCGGACGACGAGGCCGGCAACACCGGCACGTCCTCGTTCCGGATCACGGTCCGGAAGTTCTCGCAGACGGTCGCCTTCACCTCCTCGCGGCCGACCGCGCCGACGGCGCTGGGCACCTTCACTCCGACGGCCACCGGCGGCGGCTCCGGGAGCCCCGTCTCGATCGGAGCGACCGGATCCTGCGCGATCGCCGACGGCGTCGTGACCTTCACCCGGAGCGGCACCTGCACCGTGACCGCCGACCAGGCCGGCAACGACCACTACACCGCGGGGCGCGCCTCCTTCGATCTCGAGGTCGCGAAGGCGTCGCAGACGCTGACGGTCGCGGTGCCGAAGACCGGCGTCCTGGAGTCGACCGGCGTCGCCACGGCGACCTCGAGCTCGGGACTGCCGGTGCTCGTCAGGACCTTCTTCGGCTGCACCGTCGCCCCCGACGCGACGGGTGCGCAGATCCTGACCTACACCGAGCCCTCGACCTGCGGCGTGCAGTTCGACCAGCCGGGCGACGAGGTGTACGCGGCCGCCGACGGCCTGGTGCGCTTCGTCCCGATCTCGCGGATCCCCCAGACCGTCGTCGTCACCTCGACTCCGCCCGACCGGGTGTTCACCGACGACCGGTACACGGTCGAGGCGACCGGCGGCGGCTCGGGCAACCCGCTCGTGATCGCGGTGATCGAGAACGGCAACTGCACCATCGCGGACGACGTGGTGACGTTCTTCGGCGACGGCACCTGCACGGTGACGATCGACCAGGCCGCGGACGATCGGCACGACGCCGCTCCGCAGGTCCGGCAGGTCATCACGGTCGGGACTCCCGAGGGGAACCTCTCCTTCGGGAGCACCGCGCCCCCGCACGCGATGTCGCTCGAGACGTACCGGCCGACGATCGTGCCCGGCCCGTCGAAGGGCGTGCCCGTGCTCTCCGCGAGCCGAGACTGCTCGATCCTCCCGGACGGCGTGACTGTGCGGAACGACGGGGCCGGGCTCTGCGTGCTGTCCCTCGACCAGCCCGGAGACGGCTACTGGCCCGCGCGGCACGCCGAGCAGGAGTACTCGATCTACTTCCTCCCGCAGACGGTCCGGATCACGAGCGCGCCTCCGGTCGGCGCCGTCCTGGGGGACACGTACCGCCCGGTGATCGAGGGCGGCGCCTCGGGCATCGCTCCGTTCCTCCTCACCACCGCGTCGTGCTCGGCGAAGGACGGCGTGGTCACCTTCACCACGAAGGGTGTCTGCGGCGTCTTCGCCTACCAGAACGGCAACCGGCAGTACGACAGCGCCCGGCCCGCCGTGCAGGAGGTGGAGGTCGGCTACGCGCCCGGCTCGGTGGCGTTCACGACCGCCGTCCCGACCGACGCGAAGGTGGGCGGATCCTTCACTCCCGCCTTCACGCGCGGACCGTCCTCCGGCCCCTCGGTGCTCAGCGTCTCGGGCGCCTGCTCGGACGGCGAGAACGGCGCCGTCCGGTTCGACTCCGCGGGCACCTGCACGCTGACGGCGATCCACTACCGCGACGCCGCCTACGGCACCGCGCGGGCGGTCCAGACCTTCGAGATCACCGCGACCGCGCAGACCGTCGCCTTCACCTCGACCGCGCCGTCGACGGCCACGTCCGGCGACACGCTCACTCCGACCGCGACGGGCGGCGCCTCCGGGCTCCCCGTGACGATCGGAGCGACCGGCGCCTGCACGCTCGCCGACGGCGTCGTCACCTTCGCCGGCAGCGGCACCTGCACCGTCACGGCGGACCAGGCGGGCGACGGGCGCTACGCCGCGGCGGCGCAGGCCTCGCAGACCGTCGCGGTCACGCAGCTCGCGGGCACCGTCGCGTTCGGCGGCGATGCTCCGGCCGAGGCCCGGGTCGGGGGCTCCTCGACGGCCGCGGTCATCGCCGGCCCGTCCAGTGCTCCCCCGGTGCTGACGGCCTCCGGCGCCTGCTCCGTCGGGCCCTTCCGACTGGTCTCCTACGACTCCGCCGGCACCTGCACGCTGACGCTGGACCAGGCGGGCGACATCCGCCACAGCGCAGCGCCGACGGCCGTGCGCAGCTTCGAGATCACCCGGGTCGCGCAGACCGTGGCCTTCACCTCGCAGGCGCCGGACTCGGCGCTCGCGGGCGGCACCTACCGCCCGACCGCGACCGGCGGAGCCTCGGGGCGCCCCGTGGTGCTCGGCGCCTCCGGGTCCTGCACGCTCACGAACGGGGTCGTCTCCTTCACCGGATCGGGCACCTGCACGGTGACCGCCGACCAGACGGGCGACGCCCGGTACGACGCGGCGGAGCGGGCCTCGCAGGTGATCGCGGTCGGACTGCTCGCGGGCACCGTCTCCTTCGGTGGCAGCGCGCCGACCGGCGCGACGGTCGGCGGGACGACCACCCCGCGGATCGTCGCCGGACCCTCCACCGCGCGTCCGGTGCTGACCGCCTCCGGAGCATGCTCGGCGGCCGCGGGAGTGGTGTCCTACGACTCCGTCGGCACCTGCACGCTGACGCTCGACCAGGCGGGCGACTCGCGGTACGGCGCCGCTCCGCAGGCCGTCCGCACCTTCGCGATCGGCGCCCTCGGCCAGACGCTGGCGTTCGCCTCGCCGGTCCCCGACGCGGCGGTCGCGGGGGGCTCCTACACGCCCGTCGTGACGGCCGGCGCGTCGAGCGCCCCCGTGGTGCTCGGAGCGGCCGGGTCCTGCACGATCGCGGGCGGGGTCGTGTCCTTCACCCGCTCCGGCACCTGCACGGTGACCGCGGACCAGGCCGGGGACGAGCGCCACTCGGCGGCTCCGCGGATCACGCAGTCGGTGGAGGTCGGCACGGCGGCGGGAGCGGTGTCGTTCCGCGACGCCGCTCCGACGGACGCCCGGATCGGCGGCTCCTGGACCCCGTCGATCGTCCGCGGCCCGTCGAGCGCCGACCCGGTGCTGGACGCCTCCGACTCCTGCTCGCTGGGAGAGGACGGCACGGTGTCCTACGACTCCGTCGGCACCTGCACGCTGACGCTGGATCAGGCCGGCGACGACGCTCACGCGCCCGCGGAGCAGGTCGTCCGGACCTTCCCGATCGGCAAGGCGCTGCAGACGGTCGCCTTCACCTCCGCGGCTCCGAGCACGGCGACCGCGGGCGGCCGCTACACGCCGACCGCGGCGGGCGGCTCCTCCGACCTGCCGGTCACGATCGGCGCCACGGGCGCGTGCTCGCTCGCGAGCGGCGTCGTGACCTTCAGCGGATCCGGCACCTGCACGGTCACCGCGGATCAGGCCGGCGACGCCTCGCACGACGCGGCTCCCCGGGCGACCCAATCGGTCGCGGTCACCGCGGTCGTCCCGCAGAAGAAGAAGGCGCAGAAGGTCGCCTTCTCGACCGCGATGCCGTCCTCGCCCGAGAAGGGGATCGCCTACCCGGTCGCGGCCACCGCCTCCTCCGGTCTGCCCGTGAAGCTGTACGCGAGCGGCAGCTGCACGCTGACCGCGACCGGCGCGGGCACGGCGACGGTGCGGCTGACGGGCGCGGCGAGCTGCACCGTCCGGGCCACGCAGGCGGGCGACTCGGCGTGGCTCGCCGCGACCTCGGTGACGCAGTCGCTGCAGGTGAAGTCCTCCACCCGCGCCGACCTCACACTGACGCTGGCGCCGGCGCCGGGACTGGCGGCGACGGCTCCCCTCTCGGGCACGATCACCGTCCTGAACACCGGCACTCGGGACGCGGCGACGACGACCACCCGGGTCGTCGTCAGCGGAACGGTGGCGAGTGCGCCCGGCGCCGTGCAGACGAAGGGCTCGGCCGCGGGCACGACGGTCCTCACCTGGACCGCGCCGAGCGTCTCGGCCGGGCGGAGCACCACCTACTCGGTGACGCTGGTCGACCGGCCGGCCGCCACGACGATCGACGCCAGGGTGTCGACCGCCGCCGCCGATCCCACGCCGGCGAACAACGCGGTCAGGCGCACCTTCCGGTAGAGGCTGCGGGGAGGGAGGGGTGTCGCGCCGCGTTGCCCGTTCCCTCCCCGACCGCTACGGTCGCGGGGACGCTCCGGGGGACGGGGCTCGCGAGGGGGGCCCGTGGACCGGTTGAGGCGACGCGCGCTGCTGCTGGGGATCGCCTCCTCGGCGGTCGCGCTGACGGGGTGCACGCCCGCCCGGCCCGCTCCCGCGGCGCTCCCGCCGAGCACGGCGCCGGCGGCGGTGCTGCCGTCCGCCGCTCCGACCGCCGTCCCGACCCCTCCCCGCCCCGTGCCGACCACCACCGCCGCGGCGGCTCCGGTACGGCGGAAGGCGCCGCTGCCCTCCGGCACGATCTCGGAGCTGCCCGGCGAGGGGAGCACGCTCGCCTGGACCGTCGACGACGGCGCCGACTCCGACGTGGTCGCCGCCTACGCGCAGTTCGCCCGCGACACCGGCACCCGGCTGACCTTCTTCCTCAACGGGAAGTACGACTCGTGGACCGTGAACGCGCCGCTGCTGGCTCCGCTCGTCGCCTCGGGGCAGGTGCAGCTCGCGAACCACACCTGGTCGCACGCCGACCTGACGAGCCTCTCGAGCGACGGCGTGCAGGAGGAGCTGGGCCGCAACGGCGACTTCATCCGCTCGACCTACGGGGTGGAGGCGGCGCCCTTCTACCGGCCGCCGTTCGGCTACACGGACGAGCGGAGCCGGGCCGCCGCGGCGGCGATCGGCTACACGGCGACGGTGCTCTGGTACGGCTCGCTCTCGGACTCCGGGCGGATCACGCCGGAGCAGGTGGTCGGCTTCGCGGACCAGTGGTTCCTGCCGCAGCACATCGTGATCGGGCACGCGAACTTCGATCCCGTGACGCAGGTCTACGCGCGGCTCGTCGACATCCTCCGCGAGCGCTCGCTCGAGACGGTGACCCTCCGCGACGTGTTCGCGGTCTGAGCGCCTCCCCGGCGGCGCAGGTCAGCGCGCGGGTCAGCGCGCGGGTCAGCGCGCGCGGGTCAGCGCGCGGGTCAGCGCGCGGGTCAGCGCAGCGCGGCGCGCGCGGCGGCGGAGACGGCCGCGGCGACCGCGTCGAGGGCGGGCGTGTGCAGGGCCCACTGCTGCCAGTAGAGGGGGACGTCGACGGGGTCGCCGCCCAGCTCGACGAGGCCCTCGCCGCCGACCGGGGCCTGCAGCTCGGGCAGCATCCCCCACCCCATGCCCAGGCGCACGGCCCGCTCGAAGTCGGTCGACCCGGGGACGCGGTGCTGCGGCGGGCGGCCCTCGACGCCGGCGGCCCGGAGGAAGTCGTCCTGCAGGCGGTCCTTCTCGTCGAAGACGACCAGCGGAACGCTCGCGAGACCGGCCGTGCCGCCGTCCGGGAACCAGCGCTCGGCGAACGCGGGCGCGGCCATGGCGCGGTACCGCATCACTCCGAGCGGTGCGACGGTGCAGCCGAGCACCGCCTCCGACTCTCCGGTGACGGCCGCCAGCACGGTGCCGTCGCGGAGGAACGCGGTGGTGTGCGCCTGGTCCTCGCGGTGCAGCTCCACCACGACGTCGGGGACGGAGGCGAGCGCGGGCAGCACCCAGGTGGCCAGGGAGTCGGCGTTGACGGCGAGCGGGAGGACGACCGGGCCCGCCCCCTCCGCGTCCTCGCCGCCGAGCGAGCGGACGGCGTCGTCGGCGAGGAGCTCGATCTGGCGGGCGAGGCGGAGGAGCCCCGCACCGGCCTCGGTCGCGACGACCGGGCGCGAGCGCACCAGCAGGACGCGGCCGGCAGCGGTCTCGAGCGCCTTGATCCGCTGGCTGAGGGCGGAGGGGGTGATGTGCAGGGCCCGGGCGGCGGCGTCGAAGGAGCCGAACCGGACGGAGGCGGCGAGCGCGCGCAGGCGGGAGAGGTCGAGATCGTCGGTCAGCATCAGTAGTGCTTACGGTACTGAAGGAGCATGAGCTGGTCTACAGAAGTGCCCCGCCCTAGCGTCGGAGCGTGTCCCCCCTCCTCGCCGCCCTCTCCGGCCTCGGCTTCGGCCTCTCGCTCATCATCGCGATCGGCGCGCAGAACGCCTTCGTGCTCCGCCAGGGCCTCCGCCGCGAGCACGTGCCCGCCGTCGTCGCGATCTGCGCACTCTGCGACGCCGCGCTGATCGTGCTCGGGATCGCGGGGATCGGAGCGGTCCTGGAGTCGGCGCCGTGGCTGCTGGTGGTGATCCGCTGGGGCGGCATCGCCTTCCTCCTCGCCTACGCGGTGATGGCGGCGAGGCGCGCACTGCGGCCGGGGACCCTCGACGGCGATCCGGCCGGCGCCTCGACGTCGCTCCGCACGGCGATCGGCACGTGCTTGGCGCTGACACTGCTCAACCCGCACGTCTACCTCGACACGGTCGTGCTGCTCGGGTCGGTGGCGAACACGCACGGCGACGAGCGCTGGTGGTTCGGGGCGGGGGCGGCGGCCGGGAGCGTGCTGTGGTTCACCGCTCTCGGCTTCGGGGCGCGCGCGCTGCGGCCGCTGTTCCGGAGCCGCGGGGCCTGGCGGATCCTCGACGCGGCCGTGGCGGTCGTGATGGTGGTGCTGGCGGTGTCGCTCGCGCTGCACTGAGGGCCTGGTAGTGCACTGCTTGTTCTACTAACATTGTGAACATGTTGTTCCGGGTCGACCACTCCGCGGCGGGCTCGCTCGCCGACCAGCTGGAGTCGCAGGTGCGCTCGGCCGTCGCCCGGGGCGAGCTCTCGGCGGGCGACCGCCTGCCGCCCGCCCGCGAGCTCGCCGACTCGCTCGGCATCAACATGCACACCGTGCTGCGCGCGTACGCCGCCCTGCGCGACGACGGGATCCTCCAGATGCGCCGGGGCCGCGGCGCATGGATCACGGAATCGGCCGGGCCCGGGCTCGTGCGCGTCACCGCCCTGGTCGACGAGCTGCTCGCGGAGGCCCGCCGCAGCGGCATCACCCCGGCGGAGCTCGTCCGCCTGATCGAGAGGACCGGATCATGACCGCCACCGCCGACCGCCGCCGCGAGCTCCTCGCCGCCGCGTCCCTCCTGCTCCCCGCCGCCGGAGTGCTCGTCTCGCGCCTCGTCCTGGACGACGCTCTGCCCGCGGAGCTCGCCTCGCACTGGTCGGGGACCGGGGCGGCCGATGCGACCGCGGCGACGGGCGCCCTGCTCGCGATCGCCCTCGTGCTCTCCGGGCTCCCGGCCGTCGCGGGCCTCGTGGCGGCGGCCGTCGGGCGCGCCCCGCGGCTCCTGCTGGCGACCCTCGGCCTCGTGGCCGGGCTGGGCGCCTCCGCCTGGGCGACCTCGGTCGGCACGACGCTCGCGGCCGGGCGCGCCGAGGGGGCGGAGCTCGGCGGGTGGCTGCTCGCGCTGCTCGGAGGGATGCTCTTCGCCGTCGTGCCCGCGCTGATCGCTCCGGGCACCCGGCGCGCCTCCCGCCTGGCCGCCGGCCGCCTGCCGCTCGCGGCGGAGGAGACCGGCGCCTGGTCGCAGACGCTGACGGGCCCGGTGTTCGCCGTCGCCGCGGTCGCCACGGCGGCGGGCGCGGCCCTCTCCCTCGCGACGCTCGCCGCGGCGGGCGCCACCGGTCCGGCGATCGCGACGGCCGTCGTCCTCGGCGTCGTCGCGCTGGTGCTCCTCTCCTTCTCCCGCCTGAGGGTGACCGCCGACCGCCGCGGCCTCCGCGTCGTCACGACCGCCCTCGGCATCCCGCTGCGCCGCATCCCGCTCGACACCATCGCCTCGGCCGGCACGGCCCAGCTGCGGCCGTCGGAGTGGGGCGGCTGGGGCTACCGGGTGATGCCGGGCCGCTCGGCCGTCATCCTGCATGCCGGGCCGGGGCTGGTGGTGACGACGGACCACTCGCGCGAGTTCGCGATCAGCCTCGACGACCCCGAGACCCCCGCGGCGCTGCTCGAGACCCTGCGCGCGCGGGCCTGAGGCGCCGACCCGTCAGTCGACCACGATCCGGACGAGCGTCGTGACGGCGTCCACCGCGTTCACGTAGGAGTAGTGCCGCGAGGTCGGGAAGGCGAGGTGCCGTCCGGGCTCCAGCCGCACGGGCTCCTCGCCCTCCCGCTCCAGGAGGAGCGCGCCGGCGGTGACGAGCAGGATCTCGTGCCACCCCTCGGGGTCGGGCTGCGCGTCGTAGCGGTCCCCGGGGCCGAGCGTCCAGGTCCAGAGCTGGGCCTCCCGGCGCGCGGGGACGGAGGAGAGCAGGACGGCGACGCTCGCCTCGCCCGCTCCCCGCCAGGCGACCTGGTCGATCGCCGCGGGCGCGGATCCCGGGGCCGAGACGAGTGCCGTGAACGTGGTGCCGAGGGCGGTCGCGAGGCGGTCGACTCCGGTCAGCGAGATGTTGGCCTCGCCGGCCTCGGCCGCGACGATCGTCCGCCGGCTGATACCCGAGCGCGCCGCCAGCGCGGACTGGCTCAGCCCGGCTCCGCGCCGCGCGAGGCGGAGGTTGCCGCCCAGGTGGGCGAGGACGGGAGCCGACATGCGCACTATTCTGCACCGAGAGGCCCCTGTTGCTCCTAGGATGTGCAGAATGATGCACATCTCGCCGCTCCGGGGCCTCCGCTTCACTCGTCCGGAGTGGGCGCTCATCGGCATCACCGCGATCTGGGGCGGGACCTTCCTCGCCGTGCACATAGCGATGGAGCACAGTGGTCCGCTGTTCTTCGTCGGGATGCGGTTCGCGATCGCGGGACTGATCAGCGCGGTCGTGTTCCACCGGTCGCTCCGGGGGATGCGGCGGATCGACCTCGCGGCCGGCGTCGCGATCGGGGTGATGATCTTCGCGGGCTACGGCCTGCAGAGCTACGGGCTGCAGACGATCACGAGCAGCACCTCCGCGTTCCTCACCGCGCTGTACGTGCCGCTGGTGCCGCTGCTCCAGTGGGTCGTGTTCCGTCGCCGTCCGGGCGTGCTGACGCTGGTGGGCGTCGCGCTGGCGTTCGTCGGACTGCTCCTGATCGCGGGCCCGCAGCCGGGCGTCGCGCTCGGAGCGGGCGAGGTGGCGACGATCGTGAGCACGCTGCCGATCGCGGCGGAGATCATCCTGATCGGCCTCGTCGCCGGACGGGTGGACCTCGGCCGGGTGACCGTGGTGCAGCTGCTGGTCGCCGGCGCGCTCGGGTTCGCCTCGATGCCCCTCGCGGGCGAGGCGGTCCCGGCGTTCTCGGGGGCCTGGCTGATCCCCGCGCTCGCGCTCGGGGCGAGCAGCTGCCTCATCCAGCTGACGATGAACTGGGCTCAGCGCTCGGTCTCGCCGTCGCGCGCCACGATCATCTACTCCGCCGAGCCCGTCTGGGCCGGCCTGATCGGCCGCCTCGCCGGCGACCGGCTCCCCGCGCTCGCCCTGCTCGGGGCGGGGTTCATCGTCGCGGGCACGCTCGTCAGCGAGCTGAAGCCGCGCCGCGAGCCTGCACCGCCGGCTCTCAGGTGACGGTGGGGAGGGCGGCGGAGGCGACGAGCGCGCCGCCGGCGTCGGTGATCTCGACGGCGGCGACGGACTCGCGCAGGACGGCCGCGTTCATCTCGCAGTCGAGCTCCGCGGAGCTGCCGAGGAAGGAGCCGGACGGGAGCCGCTCGCCGGAGCCGGTGACCAGCACGAGGTCGTAGCTCTCGCCGAGGGCGAAGCCGGTCCCGCGGAGGATCGTCTCGGTGCCCCAGGTGTGCGCGACCAGCGAGCCGTCGAGCCTCACGCCCTCCGTCCGCTCGTCGAAGGCGATCGCCTCGACGGCGCCGAGCGTCCCGGGCGGTCCCGCGACGGGGCGCTCCTCAGCGGACCGCAGGGCCGCTCCGGCGACGCCGCCCACGACGAGGAGCGCGGCCGCCGCGGCGACGGCCAGGACGGCACGGAGACGCGAGGCACGGCGGCGCGGGGCCCGGCGGCGCGAGGCACGCAGACTCTCCCCGCGCTCGGGCCGCTCCCCGGCGAGCGCCGCGATGCGCGACCGCAGCTCCGGCGACGGCTCCGCCTCCTCCCAGCGGCCCAGCGCGCCGACCCGGTCGACCACCGAGCCGAACGACGCGAGCTCGGGGTCGATCGAGGGGTCGGCGGCGCGCAGGCTCTCGAACTCCCGCGTCTCCTCGGCGGAGAGGTCGCCGGCGAGGGCCGCGGCGAGGAGCTCCTCGCGGCGGCCGCCGGGCTGGTCTCCGGCGGGCTGGTCTCGGTCGATCACGATCTCTCCTCGTCGGTGGGTCCGGCGCCCGCGAGGTGACCGCGGAGCGCTCGGAGAGCGTAGAAGGCGCGGCTGCGCAGGGTGGCGACCGGCACGCTCGTGGCCGCCGACAGGGCGGCGTAGGTCTCGCCGTTCAGGTGGACGGCGACGACGACCTGCCGGTGCTCGGCGGAGAGCCGCGCGAGCGCCTCGGCGATCGCGAGCGGCTCGAGGGGGTCGCGGTCCTCCGCGGGCACCTCCTCCAGAATCTCGGCCTCGACCAGGCGCGGCAGGCGCCGGCGCGAGCGGTGCACGTCGATGACGACGTTGCGGGCGATGGCGAAGAGCCAGGTGCGGGTGCTGGCGCGCTCGGCGGAGTAGCTCGCCCGCGAGCGCCAGGCGCGCAGGAACGTCTCCTGCACGCAGTCCTCGGCGAGGCCGCGGTCGCGCAGGGCGTTGAGCGCGAAGCCGAGCAGGGCGGACCCGTGCTCGTCGAAGGCGGCGGCCGGGTCGAACTCCGCCGTCCGGGGCTCGAGGCGCACCACGGGAGCCGGGACCTCCGAGTGCTCGCGCGGCATCGCGGGCCCTTCGTCTCGTCGTGCCGTCGCCGTCCGCGCCACACCGCCTCCTCGTCGGGACCGGTGGTCCGTCGGAAGGGGGTACGGCCGCGGCGGCGGCGGCGTTCATCGGAGGCGAGGACCGTCTCCGTGAAGATCTTCTCAGATGGAGTGAACGCGGCGCCGCTTCCGGCCGTACTCCCTGCATCGGGCCCGCTCGGCGCTCGCGATCGAAAGGCTCCACCATGACGAAGACGTCCCCCGCGCGGAACCGCGCCGGCCGCCGCCTGCTCTCCCTCGGCGGCATCACCGCCGTCGCCGCCGCCTCCTTCTTCGCCGCCGCGCCGGCCCAGGCCGAGACCGAGGTCGCCGAGCCGTCCTCGTTCACCAGCGCCTTCACGGTGATGGCGACGCCCGACCAGGTCGTGAACGCCGATTCCGCCGCGACCCCCGGCCAGCCCGGCGCCACGGGCGAGATGACCTTCCGGGTCAACAGCGACCTCGACGTCATCTGCTACGACATCACCCTCACCGGTGTGACCGGCGACTACCAGAGCCCCGCGAAGACCGCGACGCACATCCACCAGGCGGCCCTGGGCAAGGCGGGCCCGCCGCGCATCGCGTTCCCGAACCCCGCGCCGGTCGGAGACGGCCCCCGCACCAGCAGCGGCTGCCTGCAGGGCCCCTTCACCACGGGCATCCAGGCGAACGGGGCCGACACCGGCGCCGGATTCACGCTGAAGGCCCTCGAGGCCGATCCCGCCGCCTTCGCGGGCGACTCCCACACGGCCTCGTACGCGGCGGGCGTCGTCCGCGGCCAGCTCTCGCAGGTGCCGGTCGGCGGCCTCCAGACCGGTGGCGGCGCGACCGCCGCCGGGAGCGACGCCACGGGCCCGTCCGGTCTCGCCGTGATGGCCGGCCTCGGAGCCGTCGCCGCCCTCGGCGCGGCCGGAGTGGTCGTCGCCCGCCGGCGCACCGCCTCCTGATCGTGGGCACCCGGTCGAGGAGCGGCGCGGCGGCACTGTGCGCCGTGCTGCTCCTCGCGGGGTGCGCCGCCGCGGACGGGAGCGGAGGAGCGGAGACGTCGGCGAGCGCGCCCGCGCCTCCGGCCCTCGCTACTGCTCCCCCGGTCGCTCCTCCCCCGGTCCCCGCGCCCGACCCCGACCCCGCCGCTGCCGCGCCTGCGCGCACCGTCGGCGTCGAGCCCGCCCGGCTGAGCGTGCCCGCGATGGGCCTGGACGAGCCGCTGATCGCCCTGGGCATCCAGTCGGACGGGGCGATGGAGGTGCCGGTGGACTACGACGACGTCGGCTGGTTCTCGGGAGGCGGGCGCCCGGGCGGCAGCGGCCGCACCGTGATCGCGGCGCACGTCGATTCGCGGTCCGGTCCCGCGGTCTTCTTCCGCCTCGGCGAGCTCGCCCCGGGCGATGAGATCGCGGTGAGCGGAGTGGACGGCTCCGACCACCGCTACCGGGTGACGGCGGTCGAGTCCCACGCCAAGGCCGCGTTCCCCACCGCCCGCGTCTTCGGCGCGACCCTCGAGGAGGAGCTGATCCTCGTGACCTGCGGAGGCGAGTACGACGCGGCGATCGGCCGCTACCGGGACAACCTGGTGGTGTTCGCCTCCCCGCTCTGAGGCCCGGCACGGAGGCGGGGCAC
>NZ_PSUB01000026.1:10607-20055 GCF_002931595.1 Rathayibacter sp. AY2B9 | reverse complement strand
GGGGAACGCGTCATCGCAGGACTTTCTCGAGTGGCCGGCGGGGGCCGGGAGAGGGGGTACTCGATGCTCGCACGGCCGACGCCCGAGTGCGACCGGAAAGGGGGCCCTCCGTCTGGGGGACGCGCGGGAGCTGAGGTCCTCCGCGGGGTCAGAGCGCCGGGAGGGGCCGCCTGAGAGCGTCCAGCCGCTTCCGCCAGGCGTCCAGGCGACCCGGCTCCGCGGCGAGCGCCGGTCCGTCCACCCAGGCGGTCGCCAGCCGGAGACCGTGCAGGGCGTTGGCCGTCCAGACCTCACGGCCCTCCACCGACTCCGGCTCGGCCGGGGCCTCGATCACGTCCACGCCGAGCGCGCCGGCGAGCACCGAGACCGTGCGGGCCGTCACGCTGCGCACGCGGGTGCTCGTCGCCGGAGGGACGACCAGCGCATCGCCCAGCCACCACAGGATCGCGCTGCTCGCTCCGTCGATGACGGCGCCGTCGGCGTCGAGCAGCACGGCCTCGTCCGCTCCCGCGGCGTGCGCGCGCGTGCGGAGGAGGGCAAGACGTGCGATGTCCGGCCCCTTCCAGGAGGGTGTCCGGCGCGGATCCACCGGGCTCGTCCACAGCACCACCGAGCGGGTCGTCGGCGGGGCGGGTCGCAGCCGGAGCCGCAGGGCGCCTCCCGAGAGCTCGACGCGCGGGAAGGACCGGCCCTCGCGGGGCAGGGCGGCGATCGCGGCGTCGAGGAACGCCTCGACGTCCGGGTGCCCGCCCGCCGAGGCGACGGAGGCGGCGAACCGCTCGCGGTGCAGGTCGAGCCCGCGGACGCGGCCCTCGTCCACCAGCCAGGAGTCGGCCGCGTCCAGGGAGGTGCCGGGCGGCTCGGGAACGCTCGTCAGGGCCCGCCCGTCCCACTCCCGAACCTGCTCGCCGTCCACGACCGCCTACGCTAGCCCAGTGGTCTCGGAGGATCGGCACGTCCGCTCGATCGAGCTGCCCTGGGTCGATCCGGAGCTCGCGCACCACGCCCTGTTCGCCACGGCCGAGGCGTCGTTCTGGCTCGACTCGGGCCTCGGAGCGACGAGCGGCCGCTCCTACCTCGGCGCGTGCGCCCGCGGGGACGTGCTCCTCGTCGAGGCCGGCGGCGACGTGGCGGCGGCGCTCGCCGCGGTCGACGACGAGGCCCCGGCGGGCGACCGCGCGCTCGGCCGCTACGGCTGGATCTCCTACGAGGCGGGAGCCGCCTCCGTCTCCCTGCCCTCGGCGCCGACCGGCCCCGCGGATCCGCCGGCCCTCGCCCTTCTCCGGGGCGACCCCGTGCTCGAGTTCGACCACGGCACCCGGACCGTCCGCCTGGTCGCCACGGGAGACGTGCAGGAGCTCACCGCGCGCCTGCTCGAGCTCGTCGGCGCGCCCGCACCCGCGGACCCCGCGGATCCCGAGCCCGCCGGCGACCCGGTCCGCCGCCACTCCGCCGCCGAGTACACGGCGCTGATCGGCCGCTGCCAGGAGGCCATCCGCGCGGGGGACGCCTACCAGCTCTGCCTCACCGACGAGATCGTCGTCGAGGGCCGGTTCGATCCGGTCGAGGCGTACCGTCGCCTCCGCCGCTCCAGCCCGAGCCATCACGGCGGGCTGATCCGCCTCGGCCCGCTCGCGCTCGTCAGCGCCTCCCCCGAGCGGTTCCTCACCGGCGGGGCCGACGGACGCGTCGCCACGCATCCCATCAAGGGCACGCGCCCCCGGGGCCGGGACGCCGACGAGGACCGCGCGCTCCGGGACGAGCTCGTCTCGAGCGTGAAGGAGCGGGCCGAGAACGTGATGATCGTGGACCTCGTCCGCAACGACCTCGCCCGGATCGCCGCCCCCGGCTCCGTCGTCGTCGACCGCCTGCTCGAGGTGGAGAGCTACCCGCACGTCCACCAGCTGGTCAGCGAGGTCTCGGCCCGCCGCGCGCCGGGCGTCGGGATCGCCGAGCTGATCGCCGCCCTCTTCCCGGCCGGCTCGATGACGGGAGCGCCCAAGCGCCGGGCGGTGGAGCTGCTGCGGGAGTGGGAGGGCGGTCCCCGCGGCGTCTACTCCGGCGCCTTCGGCCGCCTGGGCTCGGACGGCTCGCTGGACCTCGCGATGACCATCCGCACCCTCGTGCTCGACGGCGAGCGCGCCCGCCTGGGGACCGGCGGCGGCATCACCGCGCTCTCGGTGCCGGAGGAGGAGGTCGAGGAGACGCGGCTGAAGGCGCGGGCGCTCCTCGCGGTGCTGGGCGCCGCCGAGGAGTGAGCGGGCGCCGCGTTCGTCTGCCGTGCGCGCGGGGCCAGTAGGGTTGATGGTCGAACGCAGCCACCCACGCGTGCGCGTTCTCCCCCTCCTTCAGAAGTGAGAAGCACCTGTGGCAGAAGACACCTCCCGGCAGACCGGCGCGAGCGACGAGGAGCGCTACGACTTCCGAGCGCTCCAGGAGAAGTGGCTCCCGATCTGGGAGGAGACGCGCCCGTTCGCGACGGACGACCCCGACGACAAGCGCCCCCGCAAGTACGTGCTCGACATGTTCCCGTACCCCTCGGGCGACCTGCACATGGGCCACGCCGAGGCGTACGCGCTCGGAGACGTGATCGCGCGCTACTGGCGCCAGCAGGGCTTCAACGTCCTCCACCCGATCGGCTGGGACAGCTTCGGCCTGCCCGCCGAGAACGCCGCCATCAAGCGCGGGCTGAACCCGGTCACCTGGACCTACGACAACATCGAGCAGCAGAAGCGCTCGATGAAGCGCTACGCCGCGTCCTTCGACTGGGACCGCGTGCTGCACACCTCCGACCCCGAGTACTACAAGTGGAACCAGTGGCTGTTCCTCAAGATGTACGAGAAGGGCCTCGCCTACCGCAAGGACAGCTGGGTCAATTGGGACCCGGTGGACCAGACGGTCCTGGCGAACGAGCAGGTCCTCGCGGACGGCACCTCCGAGCGCTCCGGCGCGGTCGTGGTCAAGAAGAAGCTCACGCAGTGGTACTTCAAGATCACCGACTACGCCGACCGCCTGCTCGACGACCTGAACCAGCTCGAGGGCTCCTGGCCGTCGAAGGTCATCGCCATGCAGCGCAACTGGATCGGCCGCTCCATCGGCGCCGACGTCGAGTTCGAGATCGAGGGCCGCGACGAGCGCGTCACCGTCTTCACCACGCGCCCCGACACGCTCTACGGGGCGACCTTCATGGTCGTCGCGCCCGACTCCGACCTCGCCTCCGAGCTGGTCGAGGGCTCCGAGCCCGCGATCCGCGACGCGTTCCGCAGCTACCTCGAGACGGTGCAGAAGTCGAGCGAGATCGAGCGCCTGACCGCCGACCGCCCCAAGACCGGCGTGTTCCTCGGCCGCTACGCGGTGAACCCCGTGAACGGCGAGCGGCTGCCGATCTGGGCCGCCGACTACGTCCTCTCCGACTACGGCCACGGAGCCGTCATGGCCGTGCCCGCGCACGACCAGCGCGACCTCGACTTCGCCCGCGCCTTCGACCTGCCCGTGCGCGTGGTCGTCGACACCAACGCCTCCGTCACCGGGGCGATCCCGGTCATCCCGGAGGACCCGGAGGAGCTGGCCGCGCTCGAGAAGGAGTACTCGCTCGACCCCGCCACGACCGGCGAGGCGCTGACCGGCGACGGCCGCCTGATCAACTCCGGGCCGCTCGACGGGCTCTCCAAGCGCACCGCCATCGAGCGCGTCATCAGGATGCTCGAGGAGCGCGGCCGCGGCCGCTCGGCCAAGAACTACCGCCTGCGCGACTGGCTGATCTCCCGTCAGCGCTACTGGGGCACCCCCATCCCGATCATCCACGGAGCCGACGGCGAGCTCGTGCCGGTGCCCGAGGACCAGCTGCCCGTCGTCCTGCCCTCCACCGACGGCCTCGACCTGCAGCCGAAGGGCTCGTCGCCGCTCGGAGCGGCGGAGGACTGGGTGAACGTGCCGCACCCGGTGGACGGCTCGCCCGCGCGCCGCGACCCGGACACGATGGACACCTTCGTCGACTCTTCGTGGTACTTCCTCCGCTTCCTCTCGCCGAAGGACGACACGCAGGCCTTCGATCCGAAGCTCGCCGAGAAGTGGGCGCCCGTCGACCAGTACGTCGGAGGCGTGACTCACGCGATCCTGCACCTGCTGTACGCGCGCTTCATCACCAAGGTGCTGTTCGACCTGGGCTACGTGTCGTTCACGGAGCCGTTCACGGCGCTGCTCAACCAGGGCATGGTGCAGATGGACGGCGCGGCGATGTCGAAGTCGAAGGGCAACATCGTCCGCCTCTCGGACCAGCTGGACGAGTTCGGCGTCGACGCCGTGCGCCTGACGATGGCGTTCGCCGGCCCGCCCGAGGACGACATCGACTGGGCCGACGTCTCGCCCGGCGGCAGCGCGAAGTTCCTCGCCCGCGCCTGGCGCCTGGCGAAGGACGTCACCTCGAGGCCCGACGTCGAGTGGAAGTCGGGCGACGCGGCTCTGCGCCGCCAGACCCACCGGTTCCTCGCGGAGTCCCCGTCGCTGATCGAGGCGTTCAAGTTCAACGTCGTGGTCGCGCGGCTGATGGAGCTCGTCAACGCGACCCGCAAGGTCGTCGACTCGGGTGCCGGGGCCGGGGACCCCGCGGTCCGCGAGGCGGTCGAGGTGGTCGCGATGGCTCTCAACCTGTTCGCGCCGTACACGGCCGAGGACATGTGGCACCGTCTGGGCTACGAGGGCGCCGTCGCGCACGCGCTGTGGCGCAAGGCCGACCCGTCGCTGCTGGTCGAGGAGAAGGTCACGGCGATCCTGCAGGTCGACGGCAAGGTCCGCGACCGGCTCGAGGTCTCGCCGAAGATCTCCTCCGACGAGCTCGAGGAGAAGGCGCGGGCCACGGCCGGCGTCGCCCGGGCTCTCGTCGGCCGCGAGGTCGTGAAGGCGATCGTGCGGGCGCCGCGCCTGGTGAACCTGGTGACGAAGGCGGTCTAGCCGCCGATCCGTCCCGACGGGGCTCCTCCTCTCGCGGGAGGGGCCCCGTCGGGCGTCCTGCGCCGGTGCTGCTCTCTCCTCCACAGGGAGGCGATCCGGCGGGCTGTCCCCGGATCGGTGTCGGCGGCCGCGCCGGGCGGGGACACGGGTCCTACCGTCGGCGGATGCCAGAGACCAGCGGGACGGACGACGAGCAGCTGACGGCGCTGCTGCGGCCTCGGCGCGCCCGCCCGCGCTGGCGCGTGGGAGTGGGAGCGGCGGTCGTGCTCGTCATCGGCGCCGCGGTGGTCGCGGTGCTGCTCGCGGGAGCGCGGTCGAGCGGTCATGAGCGGGTCCTGGAGCCCGCCGTGTCGACGAGCGCGCCCGCTGCTGCGGTGGTCGAGTCGCTGTACGTGCACGTGGCCGGTGAGGTCGCCTCTCCCGGGCTGTACGTCCTGTCGCCGGAGGCGCGGGTGGCGGACGCGGTCGCCGCCGCCGGAGGGTTCCAGGAGTCGGCGGAGCGCGCGGCGGTCAACCTGGCCCGGAGGCTCGTCGACGGCGAGCAGATCGTCGTGCCGGCCGTGGGAGCGGCGCCGGCCGCGGCGGGAGCGGCTCCGGGCGGATCCGCTCCGGGAGGGGCCTCCGCCGCCGGATCCGTGCTGAGCCTGAGCACGGCGACGGCCGCCCAGCTGGAGGAGCTGCCCGAGATCGGCCCGGCGACCGCGAAGAAGATCGTCGCCCACCGGGAGGCGAACGGCCCGTTCTCCTCTGTCGACCAGCTGCTCGAGGTCCCCGGGATCGGCGAGAAGACGCTCGCCGCGTTCCGCGACCAGGTCGCGCCGTGAGGAGCGTGCGGGCGGCGGACCTGCGGCTCCTGCCGGCAGCGGTGGCCGCGTGGACCACCGCGTGGGCGGCCGGGATGCTGCCGGTCGCGGCAGTGCTCGACGGGGGCCTCTCGTGGTGCGCCGCGGGCTGGGTGCTCCTCGGGGCGGCGTGCGTCCTGCTCCGGCGCGGTCTCGGCGGGCGGCTGGTCGGAGCGGTGCTCGTCGCGGGCGCGGGTGCCGCCCTGGCCCTCACCTCCGTCGTCGCTGCGGCGCCCGGTGGCCACCCGGCGTCGCTGCGGGAGGCCCAGGAGGATCGCGCCCTCACTCCGGTCACCGTGCGCGTCGACACGGGTGCCCGACCGCTCGCGACCGGGGGAGTGTGGTTCGACGCGACGGCGCTGCGGGTGGGAGACGCGTCGACCGCGGCCCCCGTCCGCGTGCTGCTCGCCGATCCCGGCGGTCGTCTGCCCGTGGGCGCCGAGCTCGACCTGGAGGCGCGTGCTGCCGCGCAGGAGGGGCCCGTCGGCGAGGCGACGATGCTGAGAGCGGCGTCCGTTGAGGACCGGCGCGGTCCCGGGGGAGCGGCGGCCGTCGCGGAGGTGCTGCGCTCGCGCTTCCTCGAACGCGCGGCGCTGGTCGGCGGCGATGTGGCGGGTCTGCTGCCGGGCCTCGCGACCGGCGACACGTCCGCGCTCGACGCGGGGCTCGAGGAGGCGATGCGCACCGCGTCGCTCACCCACCTGACCGCCGTCTCGGGCGCCAACTGCGCCGTGGTGGTGGTCGCCGGCTGGACGATCGCGGCGCTCCTCGGCGCAGGGCGCCGCCTCCGGACCGTCGCCGCCCTCGCCCTGCTCGCCGGCTTCGTCGTGCTGGTGACCCCCGAGCCGAGCGTGGTGCGGGCCGCCGTGATGGCGACGGTGGTCCTCCTCGCGCGGCTCGGGCGTCGCTCCGGAGCGGCCGTGCCCGCTTTGCTCGCGACCGTCGTCCTCCTCGTGGCCGCCGACCCCTCGATCGCGGGGAGGCTCGGCTTCGTGCTGTCCGTCCTCGCCACCGCCGGACTCCTGCTGCTCGCCGAGCCGATCGCGGGCGCTCTCGGTCGGGTGCTTCCCCGGCCTCTCGCCCTGCTGCTCGCGGTGCCGACCGCGGCGCAGCTCGCCTGCCAGCCCGTGCTGCTGCTCGTGGACCCGTCGGTGCCGGTGTACGGAGTGCTCGCCAACCTGCTCGCCGAGCCCGCGGCACCCGCCGCGACCGGGCTCGGGCTCATCGGCTGCCTGCTCGCCCCCTGGTGGCCCGGAGCCGCCGACGCGGCGATCCGGCTCGCCGCCGTCCCCGCCTGGTGGATCGCCTCGATCGCCCGCGCCGTCGACTCGTGGCCCGCCCCGAGGATCGCCTGGTGGCCCGGAGTGGGAGGAGCGCTCGCGCTCACCGTGCTGACCCTGCTCGCCCTCGTGCTGGTCACGCAGTCACCGCGGCTCGCGCGGGTGCGCCGGATCGCCGCCGTCGGGCTGGCGTGCGCGATCGCCGCCGCCGGCGGCGCCACCGTCGCCACGCCGCTCCTCCGCGCCGCCTCGGTTCCCGAGGACTGGCGTGTCGCGATGTGCGACGTCGGGCAGGGCGACGCGGTCCTCCTCCGCGGAGACGCGGGCGTGCTGCTCGTCGACACGGGGCCCGAGCCCGCACCGCTCGAGGCCTGCCTCAGCCTGATGGGGGTGGACCGGATCCCGCTGCTGGTTCTCACTCACTACGACCTCGACCACGTCGGCGGGCTCCAGGCCGTACTCGGACGGACCGACGCCGCGCTCGTCGGGCCCGCCGCGGGCCTTGACGACGAGCGCGACCGGGCGGCGCTCACCGGCGCGGGGGTCGCCGTGCAGGAGGCGGTCCGCGGCGACAGCGGCGCGCTCGGCTCGCTGCGCTGGCGGGTCGAGTGGCCGGAGCGGCGGAGCGCGCTGCGGGGCAACGAGGCGAGCGTGACCCTCCGGGTCGACATCGGCGCGGACGCCCGCGGCGGCCCGCTCTCCGTCGCACTCCTGGGCGACCTCGGCGAGCAGGAGCAGGGGCGCGTCTCCCGACTGCCGGTCGGCCGGGTCGACGTCGTCAAGGTCGCGCACCACGGCTCCGCCGACCAGTCGCCCGCCCTCTACGACGCGCTCGGCGCGAGCGTCGGGCTGATCTCCGTCGGGGCGGAGAACGACTACGGTCATCCGAATCCGTCGCTCCTCGCTCTGCTGGCCGAGCGCGGGGTCGAGGCGCTGAGGTCGGATGTCGAGGGTACGGTCGTGCTCGCGTCCCGCAGCGACGGGATCGCGGTCTGGGTGAGCGGCGCGACGGCTCCCGCGGCGGCCTCGGGGCGCCGTGAGCGGGCCGTAGGGTGTAGGGCGCTCGGACGGGCGCGGCACGGAAGGACACGGCATGGCAGGCAGGGCCCCGGCGCGCGCGAAGGCAGCGCCCTCGAAGGCGGCGATCCCGCAGCTCGCCTGGAACCAGACCCGGCCGGCGCCGATCGTGCTGATCACCGGCCCGGAGCAGTTCCTCGCCGACCGCGCGCTGCGCTTCCTCCGCGAGTTCCTCCGGGCCGAGGACCCGAGCCTCGAGGTCAGCGACATCGACGCCGGCGGCTACGCGCCGGGGGAGCTGCTGACGCTCGCGAGCCCGTCCCTCTTCGACGAGCCCCGCCTCATCCGCGTCTCGAACGTCGAGAAGTGCACGGACGCGTTCCTCCTCGAGACCCTCGACTACCTCTCGGCGCCCGCGGACGGGGCGACCCTGGTGCTCCGCCACGGCGGCGGCAACCGGGGCAAGAAGCTCCTCGACGCCATCCGCTCGGGCACGGGCGGCGGCATCGAGATCGTCTGCGCCGAGCTCAAGCGCGAGAGCGACAAGGTCGACTTCGCGATCGCCGAGTTCCGCACCGCCGGCCGCACGGCGACCACCGGTGCCGTCCGAGCCCTGGTGTCTGCCTTCTCCGACGACCTCGACGAGCTCGCGTCGGCGTGCCAGCAGCTGCTGTCCGACGTCACCGGCGAGATCACCGAGGCGACCGTGGCGAAGTACTACGGCGGCCGCGTCGAGACCACGGCCTTCACCGTCGCCGACTCCGCGATCGCGGGCCGTCACGGCGAGGCGCTGCTCGGGCTCCGCCACGCCCTCGCCTCCGGTGCCGACCCGGTACCGATCGTCGCCGCGTTCGCGAGCAAGCTGCGGACCATGGCGAAGGTCGCCGGCTCGCGCGAGGGCTCGGGCCAGGTCGCCTCGCGTCTGGGCCTCGCTCCGTGGCAGGTGGACCGGGCCCGGCGCGACCTGCAGGGCTGGACCGGCGAGGGCCTCGGCACCGCGATCCTGACGGTCGCCGACGCCGACGCCAACGTGAAGGGCGCCACCCGCGACCCCGTGTACGCCCTCGAGCGCATGGTCTCCGTCGTCTCCGCCCGGGGCCTCTGACCCGCCCGAAAGGCCCTGCTCCCGCGATCCGCACCGACCTCGTCCCCGGCGGTTCTCGGTACGCCGCTCCGCGGCCACTCGACCAGCAGTGAGGGGATCACCTCCCCTCGCAGGGTCGCACCGCGGCCGACGAAGAGTCGGACGACGACCCCGCAGGGTCACCGGCGATCCGCGTGTCAGCGGATCGTCGTACCCGGAACGGAACCCGCTCCTCCCACTGCGACCATGCGCGGAAGCCGACTGCGCGACGGGCG
>NZ_PSUB01000026.1:0-10598 GCF_002931595.1 Rathayibacter sp. AY2B9 | reverse complement strand
CGGGTCACCGGCGATCCGCGTGTCAGCGGATCGTCGTACCCGGAACGGAACCCGCTCCTCCCACTGCGACCATGCGCGGAAGCCGACTGCGCGACGGGCGACGAGGCACGAGGAGCCCGTCGAGATCGGTGCGGGTCACCGGCGATCCGCGTGTCAGCGGATCGTCGTACCCGGAACGGAACCCGCTCCTCCCACTGCGACCATGCGCGGAAGCCGACTGCGCGACGGGCGACGAGGCACGAGGAGCCCGTCGAGATCGGTGCGGGTCACCGGCGATCCGCGTGTCAGCGGATCGTCGTACCCCGAAACGCTCTCCGCTCCTCCCCCCGCGACCCTCCGCGGTAGCCGACCGGGCCGCAGCCGATCGAGAGCCGGACGATGCCCTCGCAGGGTCACCGGCGATCCGCGTGTCAGCGGATCGTCGTACCCGGAACGCAGGACGCTCCTCGCACCGCAACCAAGCGCGGAAGCCGACTGCGCGACGGGCGACGAGGCACGAGGAGCCCGTCGACCGCGAAGCGGAAACGACGAAGGGCCCGGCCAGAGGCCGGACCCTTCGTCGTTTCCGCTTCGCGCAGTATTACAGCGCGGCGACCTGCTTCGCGATGGCCGACTTGCGGTTCGCGGCCTGGTTCTTGTGGATGACGCCCTTGCTGGCGGCCTTGTCGAGCTTCTTGGCGGCGAAGGCGAGGGCGGTGCCGGCCTTCTCGGTGTCGCCGGCGGCGATGGCGGTGTGGACCGAGCGGATGGCGGTCTTCAGCTCGCTCTTGACGGCCTTGTTGCGCTCGTTCGCCTTCTTGTTGGTGAGGTTGCGCTTGATCTGCGACTTGAT
This sequence comes from Rathayibacter sp. AY2B9, assembly GCF_002931595.1. Classification (NCBI taxonomy): domain Bacteria; kingdom Bacillati; phylum Actinomycetota; class Actinomycetes; order Micrococcales; family Microbacteriaceae; genus Rathayibacter; species Rathayibacter sp. AY2B9. Next base: position 9,766 of record NZ_PSUB01000026.1, on the reverse strand, counting down.
GTTTGCCACGTGGATTACCTTCTTCTCGGATGTGCGTGTGTGCAGCCGGCTACTCGACGGAGTGCCCCTTCCGCGGGCGTCTGAACGCCCTGCGGTGCGACTGGAGGTCGCCGGCTTCTGATCACTCCACGCCTGCCGGGTGTCCGGAGGGGGAGCGCAAGCCAACAAGGAACTTTAGCGCACCCGTCGTCACCCTTCAACCGCGCCGCGCCCGCGGGTGCGGTGCCGTCCGGGTCGGGGCCGCCGGGGCGACACGCCGGGGGAGGCGGACCGCCGTGGCGTCTCGCGGTCCGGGCCCGCCGGTAACGTGACGCCGGTGCCCCGTCTCGCCGATCACCTCTCCGCGGTGCCGCCCTCGGGCATCCGCCACCTGTTCGAGATCGCGCTGCGGCTCGACGGAGTGACGCTCCTCGCGGTGGGCGAGCCCGACGTGCCGACCGCGCCGCACATCATCGAGGCGGCCCGGGCGGCGTGGGCGGCCGACGACACCCGCTACGGGCCCAACGGCGGCGTCCCCGAGCTCCGGCGGGCCATCGTGGAGAAGCTGGCGCGCGACAACGGCATCGAGGCCGACGTCGAGCAGGTGTGGGTGACCGTCGGCGCCACGCAGGCGCTGCACCAGGCGATGACGCTCCTGCTCGGGCCCGGCGACGAGGTGCTCATCCCCGACCCGGGCTACACCGTCTTCACCACCAACGCGCGGACCATCGGCGCCGTCCCCGTGCCGTACACGCTGCGCGCCGAGAACGCCTTCCTCCCCGATCCCGACGAGGTCGAGCGCATGATCACCGACCGGACCCGCGTCCTGATCGTCAACAGCCCGTCCAACCCGCTCGGCGTGGTGTTCCCGAGGGAGGTCCTCGAGCGCCTGCTCGACATCGCCCGGCGCCACGACCTGTGGGTGCTCAGTGACGAGGTCTACGAGTACTTCACCTACGGGCGCCCGCACGTGAGCCTCGCGGCGATCGCGCAGGAGCGCGGGGACGACGCCGACCGCGTCCTCAGCGTCTTCTCCTTCTCGATGACCTACGCGATGACCGGCGTCCGCGTCGGCTACCTCGTGACGCCTCCCGGCTTCACGTCGATCATGGTCACGGTGCAGGAGGCGGCGATCAGCTGCGTCGCCACTCCGGACCAGCGCGCCGCCCTCGCCGCTCTGACCGGGCCGCAGGACGCGGTGGCCGCCGCCTCCGACCACTACCTCGCCAACCTGCGGCTCGCGACGGGCGTGCTCGACGAGCGGGGGATCGCCTACCGCGAGCCCGAGGGCGCGTTCTACCTGTGGATCGACATGGCGCACGCGACCGGCGGGGACGTCGCCTCCTGGGTCGAGTCCTTCCTCCTCGAGACCCTCGTCGCCGTCGCTCCCGGCAGCGCCTTCGGCCGCACCGGCGAGGGCTGGATCCGCGTCTGCCTCGCCGCGGATCCCGCCGCGCTCGAGCACGGGCTGCGCGCCCTCCCGGCCCCGGTGCGCGGATGAGCGCCGCCGAGGTGCTGGTCCGGCGCGTCCGGGCGGAGGAGTACGACGAAGTCTCGCGCCTGCGGCTCGCCGCCTACGCCCACGACTACGAGCTGGGGGAGGAGTACGCCGCCGACGTCGCCGCGGTCGCCCGGCACGACGTCGAGGGCGAGGTCTGGGTCGCCGTCGAGGGCGACGGGCGGATCCTCGCCACGGTCACCACCGCGCGCCCGGGCGCGAACCTCTACGAGCTCGGCCGCCCCGGCGAGCTGGACTGGCGGCTGCTCGCCGTCGCCCCGGAGGCACGCGGGCGGGGTCTCGGGCGGCTGCTCACCGAGTTCGTCGTGATGCTCGCCGCCGAGCGGGGCCTCCAGCGGGTCGTGATGAACAGCGGCACGCTGATGACCACCGCGCACGGCCTCTACGAGAGCATGGGCTTCGTCCGCCTCGGCGAGCGGGAGAACCCGCCCGGCGTCGAGCCCACCCGCACCTACGGACTCGATCTGTAGGCGCCGGTCCCGGCCTCCGCCGCCGGGCATGGGACACTGGACCCACGATGTCTCCACGTGCACACTCCGGGCTCGAGCCCGCCGCGACCGATCCGGCGTCCATCCGCAACTTCTGCATCATCGCCCACATCGACCACGGCAAGTCCACCCTCGCCGACCGGATGCTCGGCATCACGGGTGTCGTCGAGGACCGGGCGATGCGCGCGCAGTACCTCGACCGCATGGACATCGAGCGCGAGCGCGGCATCACGATCAAGTCGCAGGCCGTGCGGATGCCGTGGGAGCGCGACGGGCGCACGTTCGCCCTGAACATGATCGACACTCCGGGCCACGTCGACTTCTCCTACGAGGTCAGCCGCTCGCTGGCGGCCTGCGAGGGCGCGATCCTCCTGGTCGACGCGGCGCAGGGCATCGAGGCCCAGACGCTCGCGAACCTCTACCTCGCGCTCGAGAACGACCTCACGATCATCCCGGTCCTCAACAAGATCGACCTGCCGGCCGCGGACCCCGAGAAGTACGCGAAGGAGCTCGCGAGCCTCATCGGCGGCGACCCGGACGACGTCCTCCGCGTCTCCGGCAAGACCGGCATGGGCGTCGAGGCGCTGCTCGACCGCGTCACCGAGCTCATCCCGCCGCCGGTCGGCGACCCCTCCGCCCCTGCGCGCGCCATGATCTTCGACTCCGTGTACGACGCCTACCGCGGGGTGGTCACCTACGTCCGGATGATCGACGGCAAGCTCTCGCCGCGCGAGAAGATCCAGATGATGTCGACCCGCGCCACGCACGAGATCCTCGAGATCGGCGTGTCGAGCCCCGAGCCCGTCGCGACGCAGGGTCTCGCGGTCGGCGAGGTGGGCTACCTGATCACCGGTGTGAAGGACGTGCGCCAGTCGAAGGTCGGCGACACCGTCACCACGGCGTCCAAGCCCGCGACGCAGGCGCTGCCCGGCTACACCGAGCCGCTCCCGATGGTCTTCTCGGGCCTGTACCCGATCGACGGCAGCGACTACCCGGACCTGCGCGAGGCCCTCGACAAGCTCAAGCTCTCGGACGCGGCGCTCGTGTACGAGCCCGAGACGTCGGTGGCGCTCGGCTTCGGCTTCCGCTGCGGCTTCCTCGGCCTCCTGCACCTCGAGATCATCACCGAGCGCCTGCAGCGCGAGTTCGGTCTCGACCTCATCACCACAGCGCCCTCGGTCATCTACGAGGTCTCGACGGAGGACAAGAAGACCGTCACCGTCACGAACCCGAGCGAGTTCCCCGTCGGCAAGATCGCCGCCGTCACGGAGCCGATCGTCAAGGCCGCGATCCTCGCGCCGAAGGACTACGTCGGCACGATCATGGAGCTCTGCCAGAGCCGCCGCGGGACCCTGATCGGCATGGAGTACCTGGGCGAGGACCGGGTCGAGATCCGCTACCACATGCCCCTCGGCGAGATCGTCTTCGACTTCTTCGACAACCTCAAGTCCAAGACCGCCGGCTACGCCTCGCTCGACTACGAGCCCGCCGGCTCCCAGGAGGCCGACCTCGTGAAGGTCGACATCCTGCTGCAGGGCGAGCAGGTCGACGCGTTCAGCGCGATCGTGCACCGGGAGAAGGCCTACGCCTACGGCGTGCTGATGACGGGGCGCCTGCGCAAGCTGATCCCGCGTCAGCAGTTCGAGGTGCCGATCCAGGCCGCCATCGGCGCCCGGATCATCGCCCGCGAGTCGATCAGCGCGATGCGCAAGGACGTCCTCGCCAAGTGCTACGGCGGCGACATCACCCGCAAGCGCAAGCTCCTCGAGAAGCAGAAGGAGGGCAAGAAGCGGATGAAGATGGTCGGCCGCGTCGAGGTCCCCCAGGAGGCGTTCATCGCCGCGCTCTCGGGCGACGTCGAGACCAAGGACAAGAAGTAGCGCGAGCCCCGTCGCCGGCGCCCGTCCCCCTCCCGGACGGGTGACGCACCCCCCGTCCGGGACATCGTGTCCGCGGGGATTGCGGCGCCTCACAGCGGACCGATAGCTTTCGGACGCCAGGACGCGGCCGTGGATCGATACAGATCCGCACGGGGGGCTGCAGCGTCGACGACCGGTCCTCCACCATGACGAAGGGTGGTAGTCCGTGGTGCCTACGAGCACGAGGAAGCGCTGGATCAGGACGGGGGCGGCTTTCGCGAGCATCGCGGCCGTCGCAGCGGGATCGCTGGTGGCGGCGGGACCGGCCTCGGCAGCGAACAAGGTGATCCCGGTCGCGCCCGCGCCGTACTCCTGGTCGGACAGCGCCCGGTTCGGCACCGACGTGCCGCTTCCGGTGGCCGCAGACGCGACCACGCTGACCGTCGAGCTGCCCGACTCCACCGCTCCCGACACCTTCACCGAGTGGTCGCACCCCGGCTACCGGGTCGTGACGTGGCAGCTGAGGAGCACCGCGACGGACCTCGAGAGCGGCGAATCCGTCGTCGACACCGCCACCAACTCGATCCAGATCCCGATCGGACGCGCCGCCGGCTCCTTCGGCGGCACCTCGCTCTCGCTCCTCCTGAACGGCGCCGAGGACGAGGCGGACGACGCGTACGCTCCGGCCGGCGTCGACCGGACCGGCTTCGTCCTCGCCCTCTCCGCCGACCTCCAGGTGACTGCTGCGAGCGGGTCCGCGGAGGCCGACCTCGACCTGTCGACGTCCACCTCCTCCGAGCGCGCCGGCGGCGAATTCTGGGCCGGCGGCGGCACCGTCACCGAGGCCGGCGCGGGCGACGTCATCGTCCTCGACTCCGGTGTCCCCGGCTTCTTCGACCTCGCGGGCCTCAGCGCCACGGTCGGAACGGAGGACGGTGGCCGCCTGAAGGCCGCCCCCAAGGTCGTGCAGGACGGCCGGGGCATCGCGATCACCCCGACCCAGGAGTTCTTCGACCGCTACCTCACCTTCAGCGACACGACGCCGCTCGGCGCCCCGTCGGTCGAGGTGAAGGGACTCAGCCGCGGCGGGGAGCAGCCTTCCGGCACCGGCGTCATCGTGCGCGCGCCGCTGCGCGTCGTCCCGTCGACCACCACCCCGACGCCGACGCCGGGCACCGGCCCGGAGGTCGTCCGCCTCGCGGGCACCGACCGCCAGGGCACCGCTGTCGAGATCTCGAAGGCGACCTTCGACACCCCCGGCGTCCCCGTCGTCTACATCGCCACCGGCGCGAACTTCCCCGACGCGCTCAGCGCCGGTCCCGCCGCCGCGAAGCAGGGCGGCCCGCTCCTCCTGGTCGACCGTGACTCGGTGAGCCAGGTCGTCCGCGACGAGCTCACCCGTCTCAAGCCCCAGCGGATCGTCGTCGTCGGCTCCGACCTCAGCGTCAGCGACGCCCTCGCCACCGACCTCGGCCAGTACGCGAACGGGAGGGTCTTCCGCCTCGGAGGCACCGACCGCTACGACACGTCGCGGAAGATCATCGAGAGCGCCTTCGGAGGCGGCTCGCCGAAGGGGGCCTGGCTCGCGACCGGCGAGAAGTTCCCCGACGCGCTCAGCGCCACCGCCGCCGCGGGCAAGAACTCGGCCCCCGTCGTCCTCGTGAACGGCGGCCTCCCGGCGGCCGACCCGACCACTGTCGGGATCCTGAGGGGGCTCCGGCCGCCGGTGCTCACCATCGCGGGATCCGAGCTGTCTGTCAGCGCCGGCATCCAGAACTCCCTCACGGTGCCGGCCGGACCGCTCGTCACCCGCTTCGGCGGAGTCGACCGCTACGACACCTCGGAGCAGCTCAACCGGGCGGCCTTCCCCCGCGGGTCGAAGACCGTGTTCCTGGCCACCGGAGAGAACTTCCCCGACGCCCTGGCCGGAGCCGCGGCCGCCGGGCGCACGGGGAGCCCCCTCTTCGCCGTGCCCCCGACCTGCGTGCCGGTCAAGGTGCTGCAGGACATCAGGGCCGGCGGAGCGACGCGCGTCGTCCTCCTCGGCGGCACCGGCACCCTGTCGCCGGCCGTCCAGAAGCTGACTCCCTGCAGCTGACCCGATCCGCACCACGACGAGGGCCCTCCTCCCGCTCCGGCGGGGGAGGGCCCTCGGTCGTTCCCGGCTCGGGACGCCGACGGTCGGATACGCTGGGTCGGATGGACAGCACCACCCGGCGCGCGGACTCGACGCGCGCCGCGCTCGAGGAGTCCGGGAAGAAGGTCGGGACGTGAGCATCCGCCGCTCCAACTTCGAGGGCCAGCCGCAGGTCACCTACGCGGCCGTCGGCGGCACTCTGGCACCCGACCTGCTCGAGTACCCGCCGGACGGCTTCACGGCCGAGCGCTTCGAGGCCCGTCTCGGCTCGGGCGACGAGCGCTTCGCCATCACCACCGCCTCCCTGATGACCTGGGGCGTGCAGCGCGGCAGCGGCATCGAGGTGACCGACATCACCAGCGGCAGCGGCGTGCAGTACACCGGCGTCAACTTCGACGCCGCGGGCACCCCGATCGACCTCGTCAGCCGGCCGACGGAGGAGCATTTCGCTCCCGACGGCACCCCCTACATCACCGCCGGCGTGACCGCCGTGCTCCGCGTGACCCTGCTCGGCCGCGTCTTCGACGCCCCGGTCCGCGTGGTCTACGTCGTCGACGAGCCCGACCAGGTCGGCTTCGCCTACGGCACCCTCGAGGGCCACCCCGAGAGCGGCGAGGAGTCCTTCGTCGTCGAGAAGCGCGCGGACGACTCGGTCTGGCTCGTCATCCGGGTCTTCTCGCGACCCTCCACCCGTCTCTACCGCCTGGGCGCGCCGGTGCTGCGTGCCGTGCAGAAGCGCCAGGTCGCCAAGTACCTGCGCGCGCTGCTGCCGGCGCGCGTCAGCTGACGTGGGGAGCGCCCTCCCGATCGCCGATCCTGCTCCGCTCGACGGCGGACTGCCCGCGTCCGTCGTCGACGGCGTGGAGCAGCGCGACCTCGGCCTCTACGTGCACGTGCCGTTCTGCCGGGTCCGCTGCGGGTACTGCGACTTCAACACCTACACGGCGACCGAGCTCCGTGGGGCGAAGCAGCAGGACTACGCCGACGAGGCGATCACCGAGATGGCTCTCGGTGCCGAGGTGCTCGAGCGCGCGGGCTTGCCCCGGCGCCCCGCCCGCACGGTCTTCTTCGGCGGCGGGACGCCCACCCTCCTGCCCGCCGGCGACCTGGTGCGGATGCTGGACGGCCTCCGCACCCACTTCGGGGTCGCGCCCGACGCCGAGATCACCACCGAGGCGAACCCGGACTCCGTCGACGCCGCCTACCTCCGCGCGCTGGCCGAGGCGGGCTTCACCCGCGTCAGCTTCGGGATGCAGTCGGCCGTGCCGCACGTCCTCGCCACGCTCGAGCGCACCCACGACCCGGAGCGGGTCCCGCTCGTGGTCGAGTGGGCGCGGGAGGCCGGACTGCAGGTCAGCCTCGACCTCATCTACGGCACGCCGGGGGAGTCCCTCGCGGACTGGGAGCGGTCGCTCGACTCCGCGCTCGCCAACCGGCCGGACCACCTCTCGGCCTACGCCCTGATCGTGGAGGACGGCACGAAGCTCGCCCGGCAGATCCGCCGCGGCGAGGTCGCGACCCCGGACGACGACCTCACCGCCGACATGTACGAACTCGCCGACGCGCGCCTGACCGCTGCCGGGTACTCCTGGTACGAGGTCAGCAACTGGGCGCGCGACGACGCCCACCGCTCCCGGCACAACCTCTCGTACTGGCTCGGCCACGACTGGTGGGGCGTCGGTCCCGGCGCCCACAGCCACGTCGGAGGCGTGCGCTGGTGGAACGTGAAGCACCCGGCGGCCTACGCCGACCGGCTGAGCACCGGGGCCTCGCCCGCTGCCGGGCGGGAGACGCTCGACGCGGGGACGCGGCAGGTGGAGGACGTGCTGCTGCGCTCGCGCCTGGCGGACGGGCTGCCCATCGACGCGATCGACGCCGGTCGGCGCAGCGAGGTGGCGGGGCTCATCGCCGACGGCCTCGTCGACGGCCGGGCGGCGCTCGGCGGCCGGATCGTGCTGACTCTGCGCGGCCGTCTGCTGGCCGACGCGGTCGTGCGCCGCCTCACCGACGGCTGAGGCCGGATCCCGGGGCGGCCGACGCACGGCCGCCCCGGTTCCGCCGCTACTTGAAGAACGGGATGCTGAGCGGATAGGTGTAGTACTCGCCCGCGCTGGCGCGCACCGAGGCGATGATCGCGAAGACGATCACCAGGATCGGCACGACCAGGAACACGATGAAGCCGACGAGCACGAAGGACAGGATCGTCCCGGCGACGTAGGCGATCAGCGTCGTCAGGTGGAAGTTGAGGGCCGTCTTGGCGTGCGCCTCGAGGAACGGTCCGCGCCCCTTGAAGACCAGGAAGACGATCAGCGAGGGCAGGAAGCTGAAGAAGATGCCGGTCACGTGCGTGACGATCGCCCAGGTCTTCTCGTCCGCCGGGTTCAGCGGCGGAGCCGGGGTCCCGTAGACGGGGGGCGGGGGAGGGGTGGCCGACATGATGGTCTCCGTTCCGGCGGCGGCGACGGGCGTCCCCCGTGCGCTCGGCGTCCATCGTGGCATGCGGCGACTCCCTGCGCACCGGGCCGCGCGGGACCTCCTCCTCGGGGATGACGGGGCTCCTCCCCGCGGCCCTGCAGGAGTGCACCCCGGCCGATCCCGGCGCAACCCCGCCGGGCGGTCCGCCTCCCGGTTATGATTGGCACTCAGAGTTGCGGAGTGCCAGGCTCCGCGCGGCGTCAGCGCCGCAGACGGTCGTGCCCGCGGGCACTCGGAGTCCGGCGGGAGGTCGGTCGTATGGTCACGGAGCGCGGTCTCCAGGTCCTGCGCGTGATCGTGCAGGACTACGTGGCGAACCGGGAGCCGGTGGGCTCGAAGTCGATCGTCGAGCGCCACGCGTTCGGCGTCTCGGCCGCCACCATCCGCAACGAGATGGCCCAGCTGGAGGAGGAGGAGCTGATCGCGGCTCCGCACACGTCCTCCGGCCGCGTGCCTACCGACAAGGGCTACCGCCTCTTCGTCGACCAGCTCGCCGACCTCCGCCCGCTGACCTCCGCGCAGCGCCAGGCGATCGAGACGTTCCTCGGGCAGAGCCCGGACCTCGACGAGGTGCTGGTCAAGACCGTCCGCCTGCTCTCGCAGCTCACCAACAGCGTCGCGCTCGTGCAGTACCCGTCGTTCGGAGCCGCGCGGCTGCGCCACGTGGAGCTCGTCGCCCTCGCTCCCCGCCGCCTCCTGTCGGTGCTGATCACCGACACCGGCCGCGTCGACCAGCGCGTGCTCGAGACCCCGGAGGACGTGGACGACGCGCTCCTCGGCGAGATCCGCGCGAAGCTCAACACGGCCGTGCTGGGCCTCGGGCTCCAGCAGGCGGCCGAGACGCTCGGCTCCGTCGCGGAGCGCTTCAGCCCCGAGCGGCGCCACGTGCTGACGCCGATCGTGCAGACTCTGCTCGAGCAGGTCGGCGCGAACCGGCAGGACCGCCTGGTCATGGCCGGCGCCGCGAACCTCGTCCGCACCGAGGAGGACTTCTCGGGCAGCATCTATCCCGTGCTCGAGGCGATCGAGGAGCAGGTGGAGCTGCTGCGCCTCTTCGCCGAGATGACCCCGGACCCCCGGGGCATCTCGGTGCGCATCGGCCGCGAGAACGCGCCGTTCGGGCTGCAGGAGACGTCGGTGCTCACGAGCGGCTACAACACCGCGGGCGGCCAGGTCTCGCGCCTGGGCGTGCTCGGCCCGATCCGGATGGACTACTCCGGCAACATCACCGCGGTGCGCGCCGTCGCCCGCTACCTCTCCCGCCTCCTCGGCGAGGAGTAGGCCCGACCTCCCGGCCCCCGCCGGATCC
>NZ_PSUB01000025.1:0-20482 GCF_002931595.1 Rathayibacter sp. AY2B9 | reverse complement strand
CGCCCGCCCCTAGAAATCGGAGAACACACCACATGACAACGACGTCAGCGACGTCGACGCGCGGTGGAGCGCGCGTCCACGTCCAGCGCTTCGGCACCTTCCTCTCGGGAATGGTCATGCCGAACATCGCGGCCTTCATCGCCTGGGGCTTCATCACGGCCCTCTTCATCCAGACCGGATGGCTCCCGCTCCTCGGCATCGACGCCACCTGGGTCCAGCAGTTCGGCGGCTGGAGCACGGATCCCGACGTGGTCAACACCGGCCTCGTCGCCCCGATGATCACCTACCTCCTCCCGCTCCTCATCGCGAACACCGGCGGCCGCATGGTCTACGGCGCCCGCGGTGGCGTGGTCGGCACCATCGCGACCATGGGCGTCATCGTCGGCGCCGGCATCCCGATGTTCATCGGCGCCATGATCATGGGCCCGCTGTCGGCGTGGCTCATGAAGAAGGTCGACTCGATCTGGGACGGCAAGATCAAGCCCGGCTTCGAGATGCTGGTCAACAACTTCTCCGCCGGAATCCTCGGCCTCCTCCTCGCGCTCCTCGCTTTCGCGGGCGTCGCGCCGCTCGTGGTCGGTCTCTCGACCGCCCTCGGTGCGGGCGTGGAGTTCCTGGTCAACGCGGGCCTGCTCCCGCTGACCTCGCTCTTCATCGAGCCGGCGAAGATCCTCTTCCTGAACAACGCCATCAACCACGGCATCCTCACGCCGCTGGGCGTGCAGCAGGCGGAGGAGGCGGGCAAGTCCTACCTCTTCCTCCTCGAGGCCAACCCCGGCCCCGGCATGGGCGTGCTCCTGGCCTTCGCGTTCTTCGGCGTCGGCGCGGCCCGCGCCTCGGCTCCCGGCGCGGCGATCATCCACTTCATCGGCGGCATCCACGAGATCTACTTCCCGTACGTGCTGATGAAGCCGGCGCTGCTCGCGGCCGTCATCCTCGGCGGTGCGACCGGTGTCGCGACGAACGTCGCGTTCAACTCCGGCCTCCGCGCCCCCGCCTCGCCCGGCTCGATCATCGCGGTGCTCCTCCAGACCGCGAACGACAGCTTCCTCGGCGTCATCCTCTCGGTGGTCCTCGCGACCGCCGTGTCGTTCCTGGTGGCCTCGGTCATCATCCGGTCCGGCCGCAAGCGCGACCTGGCCGCGGAGCAGGAGGGCGACGACAAGCTGGCCGCCGCCGTCGCCGCGAACGAGGCGAACAAGGGCAAGGAGAGCGCCGTCGGCTCGCTCATCAACGCCCGCGGCGCCAACGCTCCGCAGGACTCGGCCGGCGCCTCGACCGCGGGGGCCACGGCCACCGCGACCCAGGTCCGGAACATCGTCTTCGCCTGCGACGCCGGCATGGGCTCGTCCGCGATGGGCGCCTCGGTGCTGCGGAACAAGATGAAGAAGGCGGGCTTCGAGGACGTCACGGTCACCAACAAGGCGATCGCCGCTCTCGAGGACGACGTGGACCTGGTCATCACCCAGGCCGAGCTCACGGAGCGCGCCCGCCAGCGCACCCCGGGCGCCATCCACGTCTCCGTGGACAACTTCATGAACAGCCCGAAGTACGACGAGGTCGTCTCGCTGGTCGCGGAGCAGCACGGCAAGTAGTACGCCAACCATTCGGAGGGAACCCGTAGGGTGCGACAGAGCGGACACGCTCCGCTCGCCCCTGCGGGTTCCCTCGCTGTCAGCACCTCCACGGAAGGACGCACCCCATGAGCGACGTGCTCACCATCGGACAGATCGACGCCTCCGGCACCGCCACCACGAAGGAGGCCGCCATCAAGGAGGCCGCCGACATGCTGGTCGGCGTCGGCGCGGTCACCCCCGCCTACTACGAGGCCATGCTCGCCCGCGAGGCGACCGTCTCGACCTACATGGGCAACCTGCTCGCCATCCCGCACGGCACCAACGACGCGAAGGACGAGATCCGCTCCTCCGCCCTCTCGTTCGTGCGCTATGCGCAGCCGATCGACTGGGACGGCAACGAGGTGCGCTTCGTCGTCGGCATCGCCGGCGTCGACAACGAGCACCTCGAGATCCTCTCCAAGATCGCGATCATCTTCTCGGAGGAGGACGAGGTGCAGAAGCTCCTCGACGCCCCGGACGCGCAGTCGCTCTACAGCCTGCTGGGCGAGGTCAACTCCTGATGCCCACCGCCGTCCACTTCGGCGCCGGCAACATCGGCCGCGGCTTCGTCGGCCTGATCCTGCACGGCGCCGGCTACGAGCTCGTCTTCGCCGACGTCAACTCCGAGCTGATCGGCCGCCTCGCCGCCGCCGACAGCTACGAGGTGCACGAGGTGGGGGAGGAGGCGGCCACGCACGTCGTCGACCGCTTCCGCGCGATCGACTCGGCCGCCGACGAGGAGGCTCTCGTCCGCGAGATCGCCGCCGCCGACATCGTCACCACGGCCGTCGGCCCGAACATCCTGCGCTTCGTCGCCCCCGTGATCGCGAAGGGCCTCGCCGCCCGCGACGAGTCGGCGCCGCGGCTGGCGGTCATGGCCTGCGAGAACGCGATCAACGCCACGCGCCTCCTGCAGACCGAGGTCGCCGCGAACCTCGGTGCGGACGAGTGGGAGCGCCTGCGCACCCGCGCCGTCTTCGCCGACACCGCGGTGGACCGCATCGTCCCGAACCAGGACCCGGGCCAGGGCCTGGACGTGACGGTGGAGAGCTTCTTCGAGTGGGTCGTCGACCGCACTCCCTTCGAGGGCACCGAGCCGGAGATCCCGGGCGCGACCTGGGTCGACGACCTCGAGCCGTTCATCGAGCGGAAGCTCTTCACCGTGAACACCGGCCACGCGACGGCCGCCTACACCGGCTTCGCGGCCGGAGCGCACAAGCTCTCCGACGCGCTGGCGATGCCCGAGGTGCACGACGCGGTCAAGGCCGCGCTCGAGGACACCAAGGCGCTCATCGTGGCCAAGCACGGCTTCAGCGACGAGGAGCAGCAGGCCTACCTCGAGAAGACGCTGAAGCGCTTCGCGAACCCGTACCTGACCGACACGGTCGACCGGGTGGGACGCCAGCCGCTGCGGAAGCTGTCGCGGCACGAGCGCTTCATCGGACCGGCGGCCGAGCTCGCCGAGCGCGGGCGCACGCCGGAGGGACTGCTCGCCGCGATCGGCGCCGCGCTCCGCTTCGACGTGCCCGAGGACCCCCAGAGCGTGGAGCTCCACGAGAAGCTGACCGCGCTCAGCCCGGAGGAGTTCGTGGCGGAGGTCACCGGCCTCACGGCCGAGCATCCGCTCTTCGACCGGGTCGTGGCGGTCGTCCGCGGCTAGTCCCGTGGCCGCACGGCGGCGAACGACGACGAGGTCCCCTGCTTCCCGCGGGGGACCTCGTCGTCGTCTGCGGCGGCTCGGGCGGAGCGCTAGAACAGCCGCCAGCGGGTGAGCGGCCAGGCCACGGCGAAGACGCGTCCGGTGACCCTGTCGATCGGCACGGTCTTCACGCACGTGTCGATCGGCCCGCCGGCGCCGCGGCACTCGCCGAGCGAGTCGTTGGAGTTCGACCGGTGGTCGCCCAGGACGAAGAGGGAGCCCTCAGGGACGGTGTACTCGTCGAAGCAGCGGAGGGACGCGGGGCTCGTCGTGCAGTCGAGGGTCCCGGGGGTGAAGGGGAAGTCCTCGAACACGTAGGACTCGTCCAGCGGCTTCCCGTCGACCAGCACGTGCCCGTCGGCGTCGCAGCAGGAGACGGTGTGGCCCCCCTCGGCGATCAGCCTCTTGACGAGGAACTCCTCGTGGGAGGGGCCGATGCTGGTGACGTCGCCGAAGGTCTTCACGATCTCGGAGAGGGGGCTGCCGGCCTCGTCGCTCGCGCCCCAGTCGGCGTCGCGCGAGAAGACGACGATCTGCCCCTCCTCCGGCCCGCCCTGGAGGGCGAGGGTGCGGTCGACCAGGATGCGGTCGCCGAAGAACCCGCCGCCCTGGAGGGTGTTCTCCATCGATCCGGTCGGCACCGTGTACACCTTCACGAAGAAGGTCTGCACCAGGGCGATGACCGCGATCGCCGCCAGGATCGTCACCACCGGGTGCGAGTACCAGCTCCGCCTCGCGGTCGCGGACCTCGTCGTGCGCGCCATGTGCTCTCCCTCCGACTCGACGGAGCCAGCCTAGGCGGCGGCGGACGCGGGGCTGGGCAGGGGGCGCGCGTCGGGCGCGGAGACGGAGGAGGGGGCGACACGCCCGAGGTGGCGGAGCGGCCGCGATTCGCGTAGTATCGACCCTTGGTGTTTTGCGCGTGCTCCGGCATGCCCGCGAACCCCGATCCGGGCTCTCGCCCGGTGGTGGCTCGTCGCGGAAACATTCGCACGACCAGTACACACACTACTTCCGAACGACAGTGAGGCTATGGCCAAAAAAGACGGTGTCATCGAAATCGAAGGTGCGGTTGTCGAGGCGCTCCCCAACGCGATGTTCCGCGTGGAGCTGACCAACGGACACAAAGTTCTCGCCCATATCTCGGGCAAGATGCGTCAGCACTACATCCGGATCCTCCCCGAGGACCGGGTGATCGTGGAGCTGAGCCCTTACGACCTGACCCGCGGCCGGATCGTCTACCGCTACAAGTAGACGTTCGCTCCGCTGACGTTCGCGACGTGCGTGTCCTGTAAGGAACGGCCCCGGCATCCGCCGGGAGCACGACGCCAGCGAAAACAAGGACAAGAACAATGAAGGTCAACCCCAGCGTCAAGCGCATCTGCGACCACTGCAAGATCATCCGCCGCCACGGCAACGTGATGGTCATCTGCAGCAGCAACCCCCGCCACAAGCAGCGCCAGGGCTAGTCCCGCTGCTTCCGCGAGGGAGCGCAGGGGCGGCGTGCCGCCCCCACTGCACAACTGAACACACCCGCAGCACCAGAAATCGCGCAGCACCCCGGCGACCCCGGGGTGGACGGCGAGGACACCTTCGGTCGGAGGCCGAGGCACCGGTGCTGCTTCACACCTCCACTCACTCACAGGAGAAGCCACAATGGCACGTCTGGCAGGAGTAGACATCCCGCGCGAGAAGCGCGTGGAGGTCGCACTGACCTACATCTACGGTGTCGGCCGCACTCGCGCGCTCAAGACCCTGAGCGACACCGGGATCGACGGCAACATCCGCGTCAAGGACCTCAGCGACGACCAGCTCGTCTCGCTCCGCGACTACATCGAGGGCAACTACAAGGTGGAGGGCGACCTCCGCCGCGAGGTCGCCGCCGACATCCGCCGCAAGGTCGAGATCGGCTCGTACGAGGGCCTCCGCCACCGTCGCGGCCTCCCGGTCCGTGGACAGCGCACCAAGACGAACGCGCGCACCCGCAAGGGACCCAAGCGCACCGTCGCCGGCAAGAAGAAGGCCGGCCGCAAGTAACGCGGGCGACACGGACCTAGAGGAGATACAGAATTGGCTACCCCCAAGTCGGCCGCGCGCAAGCCGCGCCGCAAGGAGAAGAAGAACATCGCTGTGGGCCAGGCCCACATCAAGTCGACGTTCAACAACACCATCGTCTCGATCACCGACCCCTCCGGGGCCGTCATCAGCTGGGCCTCGTCCGGTGGAGTCGGCTTCAAGGGCTCGCGCAAGTCGACGCCGTTCGCCGCCCAGCTCGCCGCCGAGTCGGCCGCGCGCCAGGCTCAGGAGCACGGCATGAAGAAGGTGGACGTCTTCGTGAAGGGCCCCGGCTCGGGTCGTGAGACCGCGATCCGCTCGCTCCAGGCCGCAGGCCTCGAGGTCGGCTCGATCAACGACGTCACCCCGCAGGCGCACAACGGCTGCCGCCCGCCCAAGCGTCGTCGCGTCTAAGCAGCACTCGCAGCCGTCGGCCGGCCGCACGAACCGCCTCCGGGCGGGGAGTGCGGCCGACCGGCGGATCGCGCATTTCTTTCACAACTCCACACCTCGCAAACGCACGTGTCATATAGCGGACACGTGATCGAAAGGAATCATCAGTGCTTATCGCACAGCGTCCGACGCTCACCGAGGAGAACATCTCGGAGTTCCGTTCCCGCTTCGTCATCGAGCCCCTCGAGCCCGGCTTCGGCTACACGCTCGGCAACTCGCTGCGTCGCACCCTGCTGTCCTCCATCCCCGGCGCCGCTGTCACCAGCATCCGGATCGACGGAGTCCTGCACGAGTTCACGACCGTCCCGGGCGTCCGCGAGGACGTCACCGAGATCATCCTGAACATCAAGGGACTCGTCGTCTCCTCCGAGCACGACGAGCCGATCACCGCCTACCTGCGCAAGCAGGGAGCCGGCCAGGTCACCGCCGCGGACATCTCGGCTCCGGCCGGTGTCGAGATCCACAACCCGGAGCTCGTCATCGCCACGCTGAACGACAAGGCGAAGTTCGAGCTCGAGCTCACGATCGAGCGCGGCCGCGGCTACGTCTCGGCGACCCAGAACCGCAGCGAGTTCTCCGAGGCCGGCCAGATCCCGGTCGACTCGATCTACTCGCCCGTGCTGAAGGTCACCTACCGCGTCGAGGCCACCCGTGCCGGCGAGCGCACCGACTTCGACCGCCTGGTCGTGGACGTGGAGACGAAGGCGGCGATCTCGCCGCGCGACGCCATCGCCTCCGCCGGACGCACGCTGACCGAGCTGTTCGGTCTCGCCCGCGAGCTGAACAACGCGGCCGAGGGCATCGAGATCGGCCCCGCGCCGGTCGACGCGGTCCTCTCGACCGAGCTGTCCATGCCCATCGAGGACCTCGACCTCTCGGTGCGCAGCTACAACTGCCTCAAGCGCGAGGGCATCAACAACGTCAATGAGCTCGTCGCCCTCTCGGAGACGCAGCTCATGAACATCCGCAACTTCGGTCAGAAGTCGGTGGATGAGGTCAAGGAGAAGCTGACGGAGCTCGGCCTGTCGCTCAAGGACTCGGTCCCCGGGTTCGACGGCGCCCACTTCTACAGCTACGACGACGAGAGCATCTAGGTCCTCCGCTCCGGAGCCCCGGCTCCTCGCGTCCGACCTGCTGACACCCCTTTAGTACTGGAGTAAACCCATGCCCAAGCCCACCAAGGGCCCCCGCCTCGGAGGCGGACCCGCACACGAGCGCCTGCTGCTGGCGAACCTGGCCGCGGCCCTGTTCACGCACAAGAGCATCAAGACGACCGAGACCAAGGCCAAGCGCCTTCGTCCGCTCGCCGAGCGCCTGGTGACCTTCGCCAAGCGCGGCGACCTGCACGCCCGCCGTCGCGTCCTCGCGACGATCGGCGACAAGTCGGTCGTCCACGAGCTCTTCACCGAGATCGCTCCGCTCGTCGCCGAGCGCGAGGGCGGCTACACCCGCATCACCAAGATCGGCCCCCGCAAGGGAGACAACGCGCCCATGGCCGTGATCGAGCTCGTCCTCGAGCCCGTCACGCCCAAGGCGAAGAAGTCGCGCACCGCCACGGCGCCCGTGTCCGCTCC
The DNA here is from genome assembly GCF_002931595.1 of Rathayibacter sp. AY2B9. Lineage (NCBI taxonomy): Bacteria > Bacillati > Actinomycetota > Actinomycetes > Micrococcales > Microbacteriaceae > Rathayibacter > Rathayibacter sp. AY2B9. The sequence goes on along the minus strand of NZ_PSUB01000025.1, from coordinate 13,085 downwards.
GGTGGACGAGGCCCCCGCCGAGGAGCCCACTGCCGAGGAGACCCCCGTCGAGGAGGCGCCCGTGCAGGACGCTCCCGTCGAGGACGCCGCGCAGGACGCTCCTGTCGAGGAGACCGGCGCGACCAAGTAGTCACGCCCCCTCTCCCGAGAGCCCTCCGTCCCCTCCGGGGCGGGGGGCTCTCGTCGTTCCACGGGGCCGAGTGGCGCGAATCGTCGCTTACGATGGCACGGCTGCGCTCGTCGGGTGCGGCCGCGTCACGACCGGCGCTCCCGGGGTCCGCCCCGACGATCCTCGGAGGACTCCTGTGCGACTGCGCTCCTCGGCCGCTGCGGCGCTCCTCGCCCTGGCACTCGCGGCCGGAGTGAGCGGCTGCGCCTCCGGCGAGGTGATCGACGTGCCGGAGTCGGCGGGCCTCGCGAGCACGACCCCCGTGCCGTCGGCCGCACCGACCGTGTCCTCCGTGCCCTCCGTGCCGTCGAGCGAGGGTGTGGACTGCGCGACCGCTCTCCCCGCCTCCCTCGTCGAGCAGGAGGCCGGCCTGACGGCGGGCACCGTGTCGATCACCGCCGCGGGAGACACGTGCTCCTACGCCGTCGACGGCGGCGACCCGGTCGTCGTGCTGACGCTGCACCGCGGGCCCCTCGTCGAGACCTTCACCGGTGCGGGCGAGGCGCTCGGCGCCGTGCCGGTCTCGCTGGGCACGGCCGCCTACTGGGTGCAGGGCATCGCCTCCGCCCCCTCCGAGCTGGCCGTGCTCGCAGGCGGCTGGGAGGCGCGGATCGTCTCCTCGGTCGGCGAGCAGTCGACGCTGGTCGGCTGGGCGGTCTCGGCCCTGGCGACCGTCGACGTCCCGCTCGCGGTCGCCTGAGCCGCGACCACGGCGCGCTCTAGACTCGTCTGATGCTCCACCGCGTCCGCCTCGACCTGGCCTACGACGGCTCGCACTTCTCCGGCTGGGCCAAGCAGCCCGGCCTCCGCACCGTGCAGGGGGTGCTCGAGGAGTCGCTCGCCCTGGTGCTGCGCTCCGAGCAGCACCCGACCGTGACGGTCGCCGGGCGCACCGACGTCGGCGTGCACGCCAGCGCCCAGGTCGCCCACGTCGACCTCACCCCCGAGCAGTGGGGCCGCATCAGCAGCGGCAGGCGCCGACCGGGGGAGGAGCCGTTCCCGCCCGCGTCGATCCTGGAGCGGCGGCTCCGCGGGATCCTCGGGCAGTACACCGACGTCTCGGTGCACCGGGTGACGGAGGCGCCGGAGGGGTTCGACGCGCGGTTCTCGGCGCGCTGGCGGCGGTACGAGTACCGGCTGGCCGACGCCTCCTCGATGCGCCACCCGCTCGACCGCACGTACACCACCTGGATCACCGACTCCCTCGACCTCGACGCGATGACGGTCGCGGCCCGCTCGCTCCTGGGCCTTCACGACTACGCGTCGTTCTGCCGTGCCCGCGCAGGGGCCACCACCATCCGGAGCCTGCTCGACTTCACCTGGGAGCGCGACGCCGACGGAGTCCTGCACGCCCACCTGCGCGCGGACGCCTTCTGCCACAGCATGGTGCGGGCCCTCGTGGGGGCGTGCGTGGCGGTCGGCGCCGGGAAGCTCGAGGCGGGGGCGGTCCCGCTGCTCCGGGACGCCGCCCGACGGACCAACGCGTTCGCGGTGATGCCGGCCCGCGGCCTCATCCTCCGCGAGGTCGACTACCCCGAGGACGACGCACTCGCCGAGCGGGCCCTGCTCACCCGGGCGAAGCGCACCGTGCGGACCGAGGGGCCGGACCCGGAGGACTCGGAGTGAGGCGAGGGCGCGCGACCGCGACCCGCGACCCGTGGCGGCCCGGGCCGCACCTCCCGCCGCCGGAGCCCCTGCCGCCACGATCCGTGCTTGGCCGCACGGGGGCTTTGCTGTAATGTCGACCCTTGGTGTTTTCGGCCGTGTGCCGAGCGCCCGAAGTTGAGCCCTCCACCGGATCGGTTCGGCCCCCTCGCGGGTCGAACGGCCACGGAGCGGGATCCACGAACACCTCACTCCGACCAGAAAGCAGCACTCACGTGACTCGCACTTTTTCTCCGAAGCCGGCTGACGTCCAGCACGACTGGATCGTCATCGACGCGTCCGACGTCGTGCTCGGCCGTCTCGCCACCCACGCCGCGGCGCTCCTGCGCGGCAAGCACAAGGCCACCTTCGCGCCGCACATGGACATGGGCGACTTCGTCATCATCGTCAACGCGGAGAAGGTCGCCCTCACCGGCCAGAAGCTCCTCCAGAAGAAGGCCTACCGCCACTCCGGCTACCCGGGCGGCCTCTCGGCCACCACGTACGCCGAGCTCCTCGAGAAGAACCCGGTCCGCGCCGTCGAGAAGGCCATCCGCGGCATGCTCCCCAAGAACTCCCTCGGCCGCGCCCAGCTGCGCAAGCTGAAGGTCTACACGGGATCCGAGCACCCCCACGCGGCCCAGCAGCCGCAGGCGTACGCCTTCACCCAGGTCGCCCAGTAGGCTCCGGCCCTCCCCGACACCCCAGACTTCGAAGACAAAGGATCACCTACACCGTGGCGAAGATCGCAGACCAGATCGACGTGGCTCCCGAGAGCTACTCCACCGAAAGCCCGGCCACCGAGGCGTCCACGACGCCCCGCGCCGTCCTCAACGTCTCCGGCGCAGCCGTGGGCCGACGCAAGCAGGCCATCGCCCGCGTGCGCCTCGTCCCCGGCAACGGCGGCATGACCGTCAACGCCCGCGAGTTCGCGGAGTACTTCCCCAACAAGCTGCACCAGCAGCTGATCACCGACCCCTTCAAGGTGCTCGACCTGATCGGCTCCTACGACGTGGTCGCCAAGATCACCGGCGGCGGCCCCTCCGGCCAGGCCGGCGCGCTGCGCCTCGCCATCGCCCGTGCCCTCAACGAGATCGACCGCGAGAACAACCGCGCGATCCTGAAGAAGGCGGGCTTCCTGACCCGCGACGCCCGCGTCATCGAGCGCAAGAAGGCCGGTCTCAAGAAGGCCCGCAAGGCGTCCCAGTTCTCGAAGCGCTAGTCGACGCGGCCTGACGGCCGCACGACCAGCAGCTCGAGAAGGGACTGCGCACCATGCCGCGCCTGTTCGGAACAGACGGCGTCCGTGGCCTCGCTAATCGCGAGGTCACGGCCGACCTGGCTCTCGGCCTCGCCCAGGCGGCCGCCCGTGTACTCGGAGCGGCCGCCCGGGCCGAGGGCCGTCGGCCCGTCGCCGTGCTCGCCCGCGACCCCCGCATCTCCGGTCAGTTCATCGGAGCCGCGGTCGCGGCGGGTCTCGCGAGCGCTGGAGTCGACGTGCTCGACGCCGGCGTCATCCCGACGCCCGCCACCGCCTACCTCATCGCCGACGAGAACGCCGACTTCGGCGTGATGATCTCGGCCTCGCACAACCCCGCCGCCGACAACGGCATCAAGTTCTTCGCCGCAGGCGGACGCAAACTCCCGGACGAGCTCGAGAACCGCATCGAAGCGGCCCTCGGAGTCCCCCCGCTCACGCCGACCGGAGCCGACGTCGGCCGCATCACCCGCTTCTCCGACGCGGAGGACCGTTACGTCCTCCACCTGCTCGGATCCCTCGAGGGCACCCGTCTCGACGGCCTGCACGTGGTCATCGACTGCGCGCACGGCGCCGCCGCCGGCATCTCGCCCCAAGTGTTCACCGACGCCGGAGCGACCGTCACCGTCATCGGCAACGACCCCGACGGCCTCAACATCAACGACGGAGTGGGCTCCACCCACCTCGACAACGTCGCCGACGCCGTCCGCGCGGCCGGCGCCGACATCGGCATCGCCCACGACGGCGACGCCGACCGCTGCCTCGCGGTGGACGCCGAGGGCCGCATCGTCGACGGCGACCAGATCATGGCGATCCTCGCGACAGCCATGGCCCGCCGCGGCGCCCTCCGCGACGACGTCCTCGTGGCCACCGTCATGAGCAACCTCGGCCTCAAGCTCGCCATGCGCGACGCCGGCATCCGCGTCATCGAGACCGCGGTCGGCGACCGCTACGTCCTCGAGGCGATGAACGACGGCGGCTACTCGCTCGGCGGGGAGCAGTCCGGCCACGTCATCATGAGCCGCTACGCCACCACCGGCGACGGCGTGCTCACCGGCCTCCAGCTCGCGGCCGAGATGGCCCGGACCGGACGCACGATCGCCGACCTGGCCGCCGTCATGTCCGTCTTCCCGCAGACCCTCCTCAACGTGCGCGGCGTCGACCGCGAGGGCGTCCGCGACGACGAGGTCATCGCCTCCGCCGTCGCCGACGCCACCGCCGAGCTCGGCAGCGACGGCCGCGTGCTCCTGCGCCCCTCCGGCACGGAGCCGATGGTGCGCGTCATGGTCGAGGCGAAGACGCAGGAGACGGCCGACCGCCTCGCCGAATCGCTCGCCGCGGTCGTGCTCGAGCGGCTGCGTTCTTAAGGAGCCGCTCCCTGCGCGGCTCCTCGCGGTCGGCTTGGGGAGGTGGTCGCGATGGGTGGAGCGGGGTGCGTTCGCCGCGGGTGAATCGCTTGGCACGCGATTCCCACGACGGCTCGTGGGTTGGGCCGCTCCCTGCGCGGCTCCTCGCGGTCGGCTTGGGGAGGTGGTCGCGATGGGTGGAGCGGGGTGCGTTCGCCGCGCGGGAATCGCTGGGGACGCGGCGGTGTTCGTTGCGGGGCCGCTCCCTGCGCGGCCCCTCGCGGTCGGCTTCGCGAGGTGGTTGCGATGGGTGGAGCGGGGCGCGTTCGCCGCGGGTGAATCGCTTGGCACGCGATTCCCACGACGGCTCGTGGGTTGGGCCGCTCCCTGCGCGGCTCCTCGCGGTCGGCTTGTCGAGGTGGTCGCGCTGGTGGAGCGGGATGCGTTCGCCGCGGGTGAATCGCTGGGCACGCGGCGGTGTTCGTTGCGGGGCCGCTCCCTGCGCGGCCCCTCGCGGTCGGCTTCGCGAGGTCGTTGCGCGGGTGGAGCGGGTCGCGTTCGCCGCGCGTGAATCGGCTTGGCACGCGATTCACGCTGACGGCTCGTGGGTGGCGGCGAGCCTGCGCCGATCGTGCGGTGAAGGGGTTCGAGGTCGGTGGCTGCGCGGTGCGCGCGGCGGCGAACAGCGACCGGGGGCGCGGTCAGATCTTGCGGAGGAGGACCGAGGAGACGGTGTGGTCGGCCTGCTTGCGGAGGACCAGGCTCGCGCGGGAGCGGGTGGGGCGCACGTTCTGCAGCAGGTTCGGCTCGTTGATCGCGGCCCAGATGCTCCGCGCGCGCTCGCGGGCCTCATCCGGGCTGAGCGCCGCGTATCGGTGGAAGTAGGAGTTCGGATTCGCGAACGCGCCCTGCTGCAGGGTGAGGAAGCGCTCCTCGTACCAGCGCGCGATGTCGCTGGTCCGGGCGTCGACGTAGACGGTGAAGTCGAACAGGTCGCTCACCGCCAGGCCGTGACCGGGCACCGGCGGCTGCAGCACGTTCAGGCCCTCGACGATCAGCACGTCCGGCCGCCGCACGACGATCTCGGCGTCGGGGACGATGTCGTAGGAGAGGTGCGAGTAGAACGGCGCGCGCACCTCCGCGGCCCCGCCTTTCACCTCCGAGACGAAGCGGAGCAGCGCCCGCCGGTCGTACGACTCGGGGAAGCCCTTGCGGCTCATCAGACCGCGGCGCTCCAGCTCGCGGTTGGGCAGCAGGAAGCCGTCGGTGGTCACCAGCTCGACGCGGGGCGTGTCCTCCCAGCGGGCGAGCAGCTCCCGCAGCAGGCGCGCGATCGTCGACTTGCCCACCGCGACCGACCCCGCGACGCCGATCACGAACGGAGTCGGCTGCGCGCGCTCCCCGAGGAACGTGCTCGTCGCGCGGTGCAGGTGCCGCGCGCCACCGGCGTACAGGCTCAGCAGGCGCGAGAGCGGCAGGTAGACCTCCGCGACCTCGGTGAGGCTCAGCCGGTCGCCCAGCCCCCGCAGCTGCACGACCTCGGTCTCCGACAGCGGCAGCTCCGTGGTGCGGGCGAGCTCGGCCCAGTCGGAGCGGACGATCTCGACGAAGGGGGAGGGGTGCGCGTCGCGCGCGGGATCGCGAGGAGACGACGGCATGGGGACCGATCCTAGCGTCCGCCCCGCCGGGTGCCCGACGCCGCGGGAGGCGCCTCCGCGCCGCTTAGAATCGAGCGCATGTGTGGAATCGTTGGATACGTCGGTGAGCGCGACAGCCTGGCCGTGCTGCTCGGGGGCCTGAAGCGTCTGGAGTACCGCGGCTACGACTCGGCCGGCGTGGCCGTGATCGACGCCGACGGGCAGCTCGACAGCCGCAAGCGCTCGGGCAAGCTCAGCGTCCTCGTCGACGACCTCGAAGCGCACCCGCTGGCCGAGGGCACCACGGGCATCGGCCACACCCGCTGGGCGACGCACGGCGGCCCGACCGACCGCAACGCCCACCCCCACCTCGCGGACGAGGGCAGGCTCGCCGTCATCCACAACGGCATCATCGAGAACTTCCAGCCGCTCAAGGAGGAGCTGCTCGCCGAGGGCGCCGTCTTCGAGAGCGAGACCGACACCGAGGTCGCCGCGCACCTGATCGCCCGCGAGTACCGCCGCACCGGCGACCTCGTGCTCGCCTTCCAGGCCGTCGTCGCGCACCTCGAGGGCGCGTTCACCCTGCTCGCCCTGCACCAGGACCAGCCCGGCGTGGTCGTCGGCGCGCGCCGCAACTCGCCGCTCGTGATCGGCCTGGGCGACGGGGAGAACTTCCTCGGCTCCGACGTCGCGGCGTTCGTCGAGTTCACCCGCCGCGCGGTCGCCATCGGCCAGGACCAGATCGTCACGATCACCCCGGAGCTCGTCACGGTGACCGACTTCTTCGGCAACCCCGTCGAGACCGAGCCGTTCGAGATCGCCTGGGACGCGTCGGCGTCCGAGAAGGGCGGCTGGTCGAGCTTCATGGCGAAGGAGATCACCGAGGGCCCCGAGGCCGTCGCGAACACGCTCCGCGGCCGCATCCACGAGGGCGCGATCACGCTGCCCGAGCTCGACGCGCTCGGTCCGGTGCTGACGGAGATCGACCGCATCACGATCATCGCCTGCGGCACGGCCGCCTACTCGGGCATGGTCGCCAAGTACGCGATCGAGAAATGGGCGCGCGTCCCCGTCGAGGTCGAGCTCAGCCACGAGTTCCGCTACCGAGACCCGGTGCTCACCCCGCGCACCCTCGTCGTCTCGATCAGCCAGTCCGGTGAGACGATGGACACGCTGATGGCGGTCAAGTACGCCCGCGAGCACGGCGCCAAGACGCTCTCGGTCTGCAACACCCAGGGCGCGACGATCCCACGCGAGTCGGACGCCGTGCTCTACACGCACGCGGGCCCGGAGGTGGCGGTCGCCTCGACCAAGGCCTTCGTCGCCCAGATCGCGGCGCTCTACCTCTTCGGGCTGCACCTGGCAGCGGTGCGCGGTGCCGCCTCCACCGAGCTCGTCGCCTCGCAGGCGGCCCAGCTCGCCGCGATCCCGGAGAAGCTCTCCCGCGTGCTCGACGCCTCCGACGACATCGCCCAGCTGGCCGGCTGGATGGCCGACACCCGTGCGGTGCTGTTCCTCGGCCGCCACGTCGGCTACCCGGTGGCGCTCGAGGGCGCGCTGAAGCTCAAGGAGCTCGCCTACATCCACGCCGAGGGCTTCGCGGCGGGCGAGCTCAAGCACGGCCCGATCGCGCTGATCGAGCCGGGCCAGGTCGTCTTCGTGATCGTGCCGAGCCCGAGCGAGTCGTACGAGCTCCAGCGCAAGGTGATCTCGAACATCCAGGAGATCAAGGCTCGCGGCGCCCGCGTCATCGCGATCGCGGAGCAGGGCGACACGGCCGCGATCCAGATCGCCGACGAGGTCGTGCCGATCCCGCTCGCCGACCCCCTGTTCGAGCCGCTGCTCGCCGTCACCCCGCTGCAGATGTTCGCGATGGAGCTCGCCGCCGCCAAGGGCCTCGACGTCGACCAGCCGCGCAATCTCGCCAAGTCGGTCACGGTCGAGTGATCGAGCCGTGATCGTGGGGATCGGGGTGGACGTCGTGGACCTCGCGCGCTTCGAGCGCTCGCTGACGCGCACGCCCCGGCTCCGCGACCGGCTGTTCGCCGAGAGCGAACGCTCGCTCTCCGTCGCCTCGCTGGCGGGCCGCTTCGCCGCCAAGGAGGCGCTGATCAAGGCGCTCGGCGACTCCGTGGGCGCCCGCTGGCACGACATGGTCGTCGAGCGGGACGAGCACGGGAATCCGTCCTTCGCGCTGCACGGCCCGGCCCGGGCGGCCGCGGAGGCGCGGGGGATCAGGCGCGTGCACCTCTCGATGACGCACGACGCGGGCGTGGCCTGCGCGTTCGTGGTGGCCGAGTCGTGAGCGTCCCCGCGTCGTACCGCGAGGCGGTGATCGACGTCGACGCGATGGCGGCGAACGCCGCTTCTCTGCGCGAGCTCACCGGTGCCCGACGGCTCATGGCCGTCGTCAAGGCCAACGGCTACGGGCACGGCGCCCTGGCCGCGGCGCAGGCGGCGCTCGACGGCGGCGCGGACGCCCTCGGCACCGCGGAGCTGCGGGAGGCCGTGGCCCTGCGCGAGGCAGGCGTCGTCGCTCCGATCCTCTGCTGGCTGCACGACCCCGGCGAGGACTTCGACGCGGCGCTCGAGCACTCGATCGACGTCGCCGTCTCCTCGGTCGACCAGCTCGACACGCTCGCGCAGTCGGCGGAGGACCGCGGCGTGCGCGCGGCCGTGCAGCTCAAGGTCGACACCGGCCTCAGCCGCAACGGCGCCGCGGAGGAGGAGTGGCCGCACCTGGCGGAGTCGCTCGCCCGTCACAGCGCTCGCGGCACCGTCCACCTCACCGGGCTCTTCTCGCACCTGTCCAACACCTCGCGCGAGGACGACCTCGCCCAGCTCGCGCTCCTCCGCCGCGCCGAGGCCGTGCTGGCGGCGCACGGGGTGCAGGCGCCGGTCCTGCACCTCGCGGCGACGGCGGCGGCGCTGCGCCTCCCGGAGGCCCGCCTCGACATGGTGCGCAGCGGCATCGCCCTCTACGGACTCTCGCCGTTCGAGGACGAGACCTCGCTCCAGCTCGGGCTCGTCCCGGCGATGACGCTGCAGGGCCGCGTCGCCGGCGTCCGCCGGGTGCCCCACGGGACCGGCGTGAGCTACGACTACACCTGGCGGGCCGAGGGCGGGACGACCCTCGCGCTCGTGCCGTTCGGCTACGCGGACGGCATCCCGCGGAGCGCCTCCGGCGTCGCGGAGGTCTCGATCGGCGGCCGCCGCCACCGGATCGCCGGGCGGGTCGCGATGGACCAGTTCGTCGTCGACGTGGGGGACGCGAGCGTCGCGACGGGCGACCCGGTGACGCTCTGGGGCGACCCGACGACCGGCGTCCCCTCGGTCGACGAGTGGGCGCGGTGGTGCGGCACCATCAACTACGAGCTGGTCACCCGGCTCGGGCCGCGGGTCCAGCGGCGGCTGCTGAGCGCGGCGGACGGCCGTGCCTGAGCGCTCCTGGTTCGCGGACCGCGTCGTCGAGGTCGCCGATCCGGAGGCCATGGCGGAGCTCGGCCGCGAGCTCGGCCGAGTGCTGCGCGCCGGCGACCTGCTGGTGCTGACCGGGCCGCTCGGCGCGGGCAAGACGACCTTCACGCGCGGGCTCGGCGAGGGGCTCGGCGTGCGGGGTCCCGTGACGAGCCCCACCTTCGTGATCGCGCGGACGCACCCGCCGCTGCACGACGGGCCGCCGCTCGTGCACGTCGACGCCTACCGCGTGGGCTCGCCGGTCGAGCTCGACGACCTCGACCTCGATCCGGCGCGCTCGGTGGTCGTCGTGGAGTGGGGGGCCGGGATGCTGGACGGCGTCGCGGAGTCCTGGCTCGACGTGGTCATCGAGCGGCCGACCGCCGGCTCCGACGCCGAGGAGGGCGAGGAGCCGATCGAGCCGCGGACCGTCCGCTTCCGCGGCACCGGCTGGAGCTGAGCCCGCGGGTACCCTGGACGCGTGCTCCTCGCGATCGACACCTCCTCCGGAACCTCCGTCGCCGTCGTCGACTCCTCGGGCGCCGTGCGCTCGGAGCGCACCGAGACCGACACCATGCGCCACGCGGAGGTGGTCGGCCGGCTGATCCAGGAGGCGCTCGAGGCGGCCGACGTGGCTCCCGGGGGCATCGAGGCGGTCGCCGTGGGCATGGGCCCCGGCCCCTTCACCGGCCTCCGGGTCGGGATCGCCGCCGCTCGGGCCTTCGCGCTCGGCCGCGGCGTCCCCACCCTCCCCGTGGTCTCGCACGACGCGATCGCGCTCGCCGCGCTGCGGCACGGGCGCGCCGCGGGCTTCCTCGTCGTCACCGACGCCCGCCGCCGCGAGCTGTACTGGAGCGCCTACGACGGGCTCGACGACCAGGGACTCCCCGTCCGCCTCGCCGGCCCGGGCCTGGACAAGCCGCCGGCCCTCCCGCATCCGGAGCTCCCTCGCCTGGAGGCCGAATCGGTCTCCGCCGGCGAGCTCGGAGTCGTGGCCGCCCGCCTGCGCGCGGCCGGCCGGCCCGGTGCCGCGGACGAGCCCCTCTACCTCCGCTCGCCCGACGTCACGCTGTCGGCCGGCCCCAAGCGGGTGACCGCATGAGCGAGGCCGTGCTCCGCGACGCGCAGGCGGACGACCTCGACGCCGTCATGGCGATCGAGGAGTCCGAGTTCGCCGGCGACGCCTGGTCGCGCGGGATGATGGCGGAGGAGATCCGGAGCCGTCACACCCGGTACCTGGTCGCCGAGCAGGACGGCGAGGTGGTCGGCTACGCCGGGCTCCTCTGCCCCGTCGGCGCTCACGAGGGCGACGTGCAGACGATCGCGGTCGTCGCCCGGGTCCGCCGCACCGGCCTCGGCCGCCGACTGCTGCGCGCGCTCCTCGAGGCGGCCCGCGAGCGAGGCGCCCGCGAGGTCTTCCTCGAGGTCCGCGCCGACAACCCCGCCGCGCAGACCCTCTACCGCTCGGAGGGCTTCGAGGAGATCGGCGTCCGCCTCGCCTACTACCAGCCCGACGGAGTGGACGCGATCGTGATGCGCCGGCCGCCGACCCCGACCCAGGAGACCCCGTGAGCACCGGACCCCTCGTCCTCGGCATCGAGACCAGCTGCGACGAGACGGGGATCGGCATCGTCCGCGGCACGACGCTGCTCTCGAACACCATCGCCTCCTCGATGGAGGAGCACGCCCGCTACGGCGGCGTCGTGCCCGAGGTGGCCGCCCGGGCGCACCTGGAGGCTCTCGAGCCCGCCCTGCACGCGGCGCTCTCCGAGGCCGGTGTCGCGCTCGGCGACCTGGACGCGATCGCGGTCACCAGCGGACCGGGGCTCTCGGGCGCCCTCATGGTCGGCGTCGGAGCGGCGAAGGCGCTCGCCGTCTCGCTCGGCCTGCCGCTCTACGCCGTGAACCACCTCGTCGGCCACGTGGGAGCCGACGTCCTCCGTGCAGACGGCAGCGAGGGCAGCCCCGTCGAGGTGCCGACGATCGCGCTGCTGGTCTCGGGCGGGCACACCTCGCTCCTGCACGTGCGCGATCTGGTGTCGGACGTCGAGCTGCTCGGCGAGACCGTCGACGACGCCGCCGGCGAGGCCTTCGACAAGGTGGCGCGCGTCCTGGGCCTGCCCTATCCGGGCGGACCGCAGATCGACCGGGTGGCGGCGGACGGGGACCCGAAGGCGATCCGCTTCCCGCGCGGGCTCAGCCTGCCGAAGGACCTCGAGCGCCACCGCTACGACTTCTCGTTCTCGGGGCTGAAGACCGCGGTCGCCCGCTGGGTCGAGAAGCGCCAGGACGCGGGGGAGGAGGTGCCCGTGGCCGACGTCGCGGCGAGCTTCCGCGAGGCGGTCGCCGACGTCCTGCTCACGAAGGCGCTCGCCGCCTGCCGCGACCGGGGCGTGCCGCGCCTCCTGCTCGGCGGCGGCGTGGTCGCCAACGCCCGGGTGCGCGCGCTGGCGGAGGAGCGGTGCGCGGCCGCGGGAGTGACCCTGCGGATCCCGGCGCTCTCGCTCTGCACCGACAACGGCGCGATGATCGCCGCACTGGCGGCGCAGCTGATCGAGGCGGGGCATCCGCCGTCGGGGCTCGGCTTCGGGGCCGACTCGACCCTCCCGGTCACCGAGATCCAGGTCCGCTGAGGCCTCTACCGGGCGGCGGCCGGGCCGCGCAAGCGCCGTCCAGCTTTTTGACAGGCGGATCGTACCACTGCCACTCTTGGCCGCATCCGCTCGTTCCTGACCCTGGGGGATTCCATGACCACTCCGTACACGCCCGCGTCCGACCGCTACAACATCCTGGCGATCATCGGCTTCATCGCCTCGTTCTTCGTCTCCATCGTGGGCATCGTGCTGGGCTTCATCGCCCTGTCGCAGATCAAGCGCACGGGGGAGAAGGGTCGCGGCCTCGCCCTCGCCGCCGTCATCATCGGCTTCGTCGCGATCATCATCACCATCATCTCGTTCGTCGCGCTCTTCTCGATCGCGGCGACCATGCCCACGACCGGGTACTGATCGACACGCCTCCGAGGCTCGGGGGCGCCCGCACCACCAGGAGGACACCGTGACCGACGACACCGCGCCCGGACCGCAGACCGGACCGGCGCCCGCGCCGTTCGCCCCTCCGCTCGGCGAGCCGTCGGCGGCCTACCCGCCGCCGACGGCCGCCGCCGATCCCTACCCCGGTCTCCCGCCCCGCCGCCCGCCGATGAATCCGCTCGCGGTCGCGGCTCTGGTGTGCGGACTGCTGGGGCTGGCGCCCGCCGCCATCGTCCTCGGCCACATCGGCTTCGCCCAGGCCCGACGCTCCGGACAGCGCGGCCGCGGTCTCGCGGTCGCCGGCTTCGTGCTGGGCTACCTCGCGATCGTCCTCGCTGTGATCGCCTACCTCGCCTGGACGGCCTTCGTGGGCGACCTGCGCGACGGCGGGTACCTGCCCGCGTGAGCGGACGGAACCCCTCCGCCGCCGCCCGGGTGCTGGCTAGACTCGCGCCATGAGCGACGACAGCACCCGTCCCGGCCCCGGCTCCGGCGAGCAGCACGGCTCCGTCCCGGTCCCGCCGGCCCCGCCCGTCCCCCCGGCTC
>NZ_PSUB01000024.1:0-26619 GCF_002931595.1 Rathayibacter sp. AY2B9 | reverse complement strand
GCCCGCCGCCCCGCCGCGGCCCGCCCCGGTCGCCGAGCGGGTCGTGCGGGTGACCGGGCGCGCGGCGGGAGCCGGACGCTCGGCGACCGGGGCGGGCCGCGGCGGGGCGGCGGGCTCGGGCGCGGCGGCGGGCTCGCCGGGAGGTGCGACGGTCGCCCAGGAGTCGGGCATCGGCGGCTCGACCGGCGGCATGTCCTCCTCCGGCGGCTCCTCGTCGAACGGGGGCTCGTCGCCGGCGGGAGCGACTTCAGCGGCGGCGAGGGGGGCGGCGCGCACCGGCTCGGCGGCCTCGGCGGGGGCCTCCACCGGAGCGGAGGGAGCAGCCGCCTCGGCCGCAGGGGTCGGATCGGCGGGGATCGCCACCGTGGCCCAGCCGTCGGAGCCGGTCGCGGCCGGGATCGGCGCAGCCGGCGCGGGCGCGGCGGTCGCCTCGACGGCGGCGCGCTCGGCCTCCGGGGCGGCAGCGCGAGGCTCGACACGGGCGATGTACTTCACCCGCAGGCCGAGGACCTGCTGGATCGCCTGACGCAGGTACTCGCTGACTCCGGGCTGCCCGGCGGTTCCCGGCATCTTGAACGACTCGACGTCGTTCTGGCTCGGGAACGAGAGGGTCAGCACGTCGTCCTTGAGGGCGCGCACCTGGGCGGTGTAGGCCACCAGCCAGGCGGTCATCTTCGCCTTCTGCACGACCTCGAGGATCTCGGGCCAGGTGTCCTTCATCCGCTGGAGGGTGACCGCGCCGTCGGCGGGTGCGTCGCCCGCGGCCGCAGCGGGTGCGGAGGCAGCGGGCGCCGAGGCTGGGGCCGCCTCAGGGGACGCAGCGGCCTGATCCGACGGCTCCTGCTCGTCCGGCTCCGGACGAGCCGCCGCGGCGGTCGTCGCGCGGGGGCGTCCTGACTCGGCCGGCGCGGACTCGTCCGCCTCCGGCGCGGCCGCCGTCTCGTCAGGCCCCTTCACCGGCGGCGCAGCGACCGGTTCGGACGCCGTCACCGGCGCCTCGGTGCGCGGAGCGGCCGCGATGGACTCGGGCACCGAGCCGGGAGCGGCGGCGTGCGAGGCGTGGTGGGGCTCGGGCGCACGGGACGGCTCGGACGCGCGCGACGCCTCGGACGACCGCGGGGCGGGCGCCGCGGTCTCGCGCGGCGGGGCCACGTGCCGCGGGCGCTCCTCCTGGGCAGCAGCGGGCGCGATGCCGGCGCCGGTGCCGTGCACCAGGGTGCGGGCGATCATCAGCTCGAGGTGCAGGCGCGGCGAGGTCGCACCGGTCATCTCGGTGAGGGCCTCGTTGACCACGTCGGCGATGCGCGAGAGCTCGGCCAGGCCGAGCGCGCGCGACTGGCCGGCCATGCGGTCGAGCTCGTCCTGCGAGACGCCGCGGAGCACGGCCGAGGCCGCTCCCCCGGTCGCCGCGACGACGATCAGGTCGCGGAGCTTCTCGAGCAGGTCCTCGACGAAGCGGCGCGGGTCCTGCCCCGTCTGGATGACGCGGTCGACCGCTCCGAACGCCTCGGCGGAGTCGTGCTCGGCGAGCGCGTCGACCACCTCGTCGAGCAGGGCGCCGTGGGTGTAGCCGAGGAGGGCGACGGCCCGCTCGTACTCGACGGTCTCGGCCTCGGAGCCGGCCATCAGCTGGTCGAGCAGGGAGAGCGTGTCGCGGACGGACCCGCCGCCCGCGCGGACCACGAGCGGCAGCACGCCGGCCGCCACGTGCACGCCCTCGCGCTCGCAGAGCTCCTGCGTGTAGTCGAGCATCTGCGCCGGCGGGACGAGCCGGAACGGGTAGTGGTGCGTGCGCGAGCGGATCGTGCCGATGACCTTGTCCGGCTCCGTGGTCGCGAAGATGAACTTCACGTGCTCCGGCGGCTCCTCCACGATCTTGAGCAGCGCGTTGAAGCCCTGCGGCGTGACCATGTGCGCCTCGTCGAGGATGAAGATCTTGAAGCGGTCGCGCGCCGGGGCGAAGATGGCGCGCTCGCGCAGATCGCGCGCGTCGTCGACTCCGTTGTGGCTCGCCGCGTCGATCTCGACCACGTCGAGCGAGCCCTGGCCCTCGCGGCTGAGCTCGACGCAGCTGTCGCAGACGCCGCAGGGGGTGTCGGTCGGGCCCGTCGCGCAGTTGAGGCAGCGGGCGAGGATGCGCGCCGAGGTGGTCTTGCCGCAGCCGCGGGGGCCGCTGAAGAGGTAGGCGTGGTTGACGCGGTTGGTGCGGAGCGCCGTCATGAGCGGATCCGTCACCTGGGACTGGCCGATCATCTCGGCGAACGTCTCGGGCCGGTACCGGCGATACAGGGCTGCTACCACCCGACAAGAGTAGCCGCGACCTCCGACACCGGAGCCGGGACGGCGGACCTCCGAGCGCGCGTAGCCTCGGTCCCGTGCTCCCGCCGCCTCCGCTCCCCCGCTTCGACGCGGTCGTGCTCGCCGGCGGACGCGCCTCCCGCCTCGGCGGCGCGGTCAAGCCGCTCCTCCGGCACCGCGAGTCGACGCTCCTCGGCACCGCCCTCGCAGCCGTGCGCGGAGCCGAGCGGAGGGTCGTGGCCGGACCGTCGTCGCTCGCACAGGCCGTCGACGGCGCCGAGCTCGTCCAGGAGGATCCGCCGTTCGGCGGCCCGGTCGCGGGCCTGGCCGCCGCGCTGCCCCTGCTCGACCGCCCGGGCGCTCCGGACTGGGTCGTCGTTCTCGCCGCCGATCTCGTCGCCCCCGCTCCCGCCGTGCACACGCTGCTCGAGGTCGCGTCGAACGCCGTCGAGGCCTCCCTCCTGGCCGTCGACGCGAGCGGCCGAGCCCAGCAGCTCCTCGGCGTGCACCGGCGAGCGGCCCTCGTCGAAGCGCTCACCGCGCTCGGCGATCCCGACGGCGCCTCGGTGCGCGCCCTCCTCCGGGACCTTCCCCCGCGGCTCGTGACGGTGCCCGGAGGGACGACCGATGACGTCGACGCGCCCGCCGACGCGCTCCGGCACGGGATCGACCTGCCGGGCCCGCGCGGCGCAGACTGAGCGGATGGACGACACGACCGGCCCCCGCCCCTCCGCCTCCGACGGCGCCCGCCCCACGGAGGAGGTGCTCGCCGGCTGGTGGGCCGAGCTGTGCTCCGCGCTCGGCCTCGGCGAGGTCCCGGTGGCCCCGGACGCCCTGCTCGCCCTCGCCGGTCGCGCGGCGCACGGAGTGGTCCGGCCGGCGGCTCCGCTGACCACGTTCCTCGCGGGCTACGCGGCGGGCCTGGCCGGGGGCGGCCGGGACGCGCTCGACGCGGCGCTCACGGCCTCGCACCGGGCGGTGGACGAGCGTACGCACGCCTCCTGAGACGCTACTCCACCGGCCTCGATCCGGCACCAGGCCGACGCCGTACGGTTCCCCCGAGTCCCGGTGCCGCGGCTCGGACCGAGAGCGGCGCAGGACTCCCGCGGCCGACTGCGCCGCGGTCGTCCATCTGAAGGAGCCCCGCATGTCAGGCAACAGAGCCGTCGCCTACAAGTCCCCCGGAGTCGTCGAGGTCATCGACATCGACTACCCCACCTTCGAGCTGAAGGACGGACCCGGCGTCAATCCGGCGAACATCGGGCGGAAGCTGCCGCACGGCGCCATCCTCCGCACCGTCTCCACCAACATCTGCGGCTCGGACCAGCACATGGTCCGCGGCCGCACCACCGCCCCGTCGGACCTCGTGCTCGGCCACGAGATCACCGGCGAGGTCGTGGAGGTCGGCCCCGACGTCGAGTTCGTCAAGGTCGGCGACATCGTGTCCGTGCCGTTCAACATCGCCTGCGGCCGCTGCCGCAACTGCAAGGAGCGCAAGACCGGCATCTGCCTCAACGTGAATCCGGACCGCCCGGGCAGCGCGTACGGCTACGTCGACATGGGCGGCTGGGTCGGCGGGCAGGCCGAGTACGTGATGGTCCCCTACGCCGACTGGAACCTCCTGGTGTTCCCGGACCGCGATCAGGCGCTCGAGAAGATCCTCGATCTGACGATGCTCTCGGACATCTTCCCGACGGGCTTCCACGGCGCGGTGACCGCCGGGGTCGGCGTCGGCTCCACGGTCTACGTCGCAGGAGCGGGACCGGTCGGACTCGCCGCGGCGGTCGGAGCGCAGCTGCTCGGAGCGGCCGTCGTGATCGTCGCGGACCTCAACGAGGAGCGTCTGGCGCAGGCGCGCTCCTTCGGCTGCGAGACGGTCGACGTCTCGAAGGGCGATCCGGCCGGCCAGATCGAGCAGATCCTCGGCGTGCCCGAGGTCGACTGCGGAGTGGACGCCGTCGGCTTCGAGGCGCACGGCAACGGCGCCGACTCGGGGAAGGAGGCGCCGGCGACGGTGCTGAACTCGCTGATGTCGATCACCGCGGCGGGCGGCGCCCTCGGCATCCCGGGCCTCTACGTCACGGGCGACCCGGGCGGAGTCGACGAGGCGGCCCAGGAGGGCTCGCTGTCGATCCGCCTCGGGCTCGGCTGGGCGAAGTCGCTGTCCTTCACCACGGGCCAGTGCCCTGTCATGAAGTACAACCGGCAGCTGATGATGGCGATCCTGCACGACCGCGTCCACATCGCCGACGCGGTCCAGGCCACCGCGATCAGCCTGGACGACGCTCCCCGCGGCTACGCCGACTTCGACAAGGGCGCCGCGAAGAAGTTCGTGCTGAACCCGAACGGCTACCTGGGATGACCGACGGGGCGGGTCCTGCCCAGGGCCCGCCCCGAGCCCCGGGAGAATGGACGGGATGAGCGCGCACGGGCACGAGGCGACCGACTGGGACGAGGCCAGGCGGATCGTCGGCGAAGCGGTGGCGCGCTCCGGCGTCTCGACCGTCCCCCTCCTCGACGCCCGCGGAGCCGTCCTCGACCGCGCCGTCACCGCCGCCCGGCCGCTCCCCCACTACGACTCCTCGGCCATGGACGGCTGGGCCGTGCGCGGACCCGGGCCCTGGCCGCTCGAGGACGGCACCGCCGCGCCGATCGTCACCGGAGCCGCCGTGCCCGACTGGAGCGACGCGGTGCTGCCGTCCGAGCAGGGCGCGATCCGCGACGACCTGCTCACGGCGCGGGCGCCCCTCCCGCCCGGCCGCCACGTCCGGCGCGCGGGCGACGAGGCCGCCCGCGGAGCCGTGCTGGTCGATGCCCGGACCCGCCTCACTCCCGCGCACCTCGCCCTGCTCGCGGTCGCCGGGATCGACGCGCTCGACGTCCGCCCGCCCGCCGCGGTCGACCTGCTCCTCACGGGGGACGAGGTCGACACCGAGGGGATGCCGCCCGCCGGACGGGTGCGCGACGCGTTCACGCCGCTGCTGCCCGCGCTGGTCGAGCTCTCGGGCGGAGCCGTGGGAGAGGTCGTGCGCCGCGGCGACGACGAGGAGGCGATCGCACGGACGCTGCTGGCGGGCACGGCGCCGATCCTCCTCACGACGGGCGGGACCGGGCGCTCCCGGGTGGACGCGGTCCGTCGCGCTTTCGATGCGGTGGGCGCGCGCGTCCTCGTCGACGGCGTCGGAATGCGCCCCGGCCACCCGACCATGGCTGCGCTGCTGCCGGGAGGGACGCTGGTGATCGCGCTGCCGGGCAACCCGCTCGCCGCCCTGCTCGCGGCGGTATCCTTCCTGCCGCCGGCCCTCGACGCGGCGTCCGGCGCCGCTGCACGGCCCCTCGGCCGGGGCGTCCTCGCCGAGCCGCTCGGGCGCGCGGGGACCACGGTGCTCGTGCCCGTCTCCTCCGGCGAGGACGGCTGGCGGGCCTCCGCCGGCATCCGCTCGCACATGCTCACCGGTCTCGCCGCCTCGGAGGCCGTGGCCGTCGTGCCCGCACCGGGAGCGGCAGCGGGCGACTCGGTGCGCCTGCTGCCGCTGCCCTGGTGAGGCCTACGCCGCCGGTTCGAGGCGGATCACGACCGACTTCGAGGTCGGCGTGTTGCTGATCTTCGCGGTCGAGTCCAGCGGCACGAGGACGTTCGTCTCGGGGTAGTAGGCGGCCGCGCAGCCGCGGGGCGTGTCGTACGCCACGACGCGGAACGCCTCCGCCCGCCGCTCGACGCCGTCGGGCCACTCCGAGACCAGGTCGACCATCGCGCCGTCCGCGAAGCCCAGCTCGGCGACGTCGTCGGCGTGGACGAACACCACCCGGCGGCCGTCGTGGATCCCGCGGTAGCGGTCGTCCTTGCCGTAGATCGTGGTGTTGAACTGGTCGTGCGAGCGCAGCGTCTGCAGCAGCAGCCTGCCCTCCGGAACCCGCGGGTACTCGAGCGGATTCGCGGTGAAGCGGGCCAGACCGGAGGGCGTGTCGAAGCGGCGCGCGTCGCGCGGCGGGTGCGGGAGGACGAAGCCGCCGGGCACGTCGATCCGGGCCTCGAAGCCGTCGAAACCGGGGACGACGTTGGCGATGTGCGAGCGGATGCGGCGGTAGTCGTCGCGCAGTCCCGCCCAGTCGACCCGGGGGACGTTCTCGCGGCCCTCGAGCAGCCGCTCCGCGATCCCCGTGAGGATCGCCACCTCCGAGCGCAGGCCCGGGCTCGGCGGGCGCAGGCGGCCCCGGGAGGCGTGCACGGCGCTCATCGAGTCCTCGACCGTGACCCGCTGCTCGCCCGAGCGCTGCACGTCGGAGTCGGTGCGGCCGAGGGTGGGCAGGATCAGCGCGCGCCGGCCGGTGACCACGTGCGAGCGGTTGAGCTTGGTCGAGACGTGGACGGTGAGGGCGAGCGAGCGCATCGCCGCCTCCGTCACTCCGCTGTCGGGCGTCGCCCGGGCGAAGTTGCCGCCGAGCCCCATGAACACGCGGGCCTTCCCGTCGCGCATCGCCCGGATCGCGGCGACCGTGTCCGTCCCGTGCACGCGCGGGGAGGAGAAGGAGAACTCGCGGTCGAGCGCGTCGTGGAAGGAGTCCGGCATCCGCTCGAAGATGCCCATCGTGCGGTCGCCCTGCACGTTCGAGTGGCCGCGCACCGGGCAGACGCCCGCGCCGGGCTTGCCGATGTTGCCGGTGAGCAGGAGCACGTTGACGACGTCCTTGAGCGTCGCGACCGAGTGCGCGTGCTGGGTGAGGCCCATCGCCCAGCAGACGACGGTGCCCTCGGACGCCGCGATCAGCTCGGCGACGGTACGGATGCGCGTCTCGTCGATCCCGCTCGCCCGCTCGATCTCGTCCCACTGGACCTCCCGCAGCCCGTGGAGGTACTCGGAGAGGCCGCCGGTGCTCTCGCGGATGAAGGCGTGGTCGAAGACGTCGCCGCGCGCCTCCTCCGCCTCGAGCAGCGCCTTGCCCAGACCCTGGAACAGGGCCTGGTCGCCGCCCAGCCGGACCTGGAGGAAGTGGTCGGCGAGGGCCGTGCCGTCGCCCAGGGTGCCGCGGACGGTCTGCGGGTTCTGGAAGCGGAGCAGCCCCGCCTCCGGCAGTGGATTCACGGCCACGATGGTGCCGCCGGCGCGCTTGGCGCGCTCCAGCGCGGTCAGCATCCGCGGGTGGTTCGTTCCGGGGTTCTGGCCGGCGACGATGATCAGCGGTGCCCGCTCCACGTCGCGCAGGCTCACCGAGCCCTTGCCGATCCCGATCGTCTCGGTGAGGGCGGATCCGCTGGACTCGTGGCACATGTTCGAGCAGTCGGGCAGGTTGTTCGTGCCGAAGCCGCGGACCATCAGCTGGTAGACGAAGGCCGATTCGTTCGAGGTCCGGCCGGACGTGTAGAAGATCGCCTCGTCGGGGCTCGCGCAGGCGCGCAGCTCCTCGGCCACGAGGTCGAGCGCCTCGTCCCAGCCCACGGGCCGGTAGTGCGTCGCGCCCTCCTCGAGCAGCATCGGCTCCGTGAGTCGGCCCTGCTGACCGAGCGCGAAGTCGTCCCACTCCTCCAGCTCCGCGACGGGGTGCGCGGCGAAGAAGGCCGATGTGACGGTGCGGAGCGTGGCCTCCTCGGCGACCGCCTTCGCTCCGTTCTCGCAGAACTCGGCGACGTGGCGCTTGTCGCCCTCCGGCCAGGCGCAGCCCGGGCAGTCGAATCCGGTCTTCTGGTTCACCCGCAGGAGCGTCTCGGCGCTGCGCACCGGGCCCATCTGCTTGAGCGAGATCTCGAGGGCGTGGGCGACGCCGGGGATCCCGACGGCGCGTCTCTTCGGCGATCGGACGGAGAGGCGGCTCTCGTCGATCGGACTCTCGCGGGGCTCGGCGTCATCGACCATTCCTGCATCGTACGTCCGCACCCCGGCATCGCTCCCGGTTCCCGGTGGGAGGATGACCTCCACCGCCTGAGGAGACCCATGAGCCGCAGTGTCGCCCGCACCCGCCTGACCGCCGTCCGCGCCGACGATCCGCCCCGCCGCCGCGAGGACGTCCTGGCCGTCGAGGAGCCGCTCGAGATCCGCGTCGGCGGACGGCGCTTCAGCGTGACCATGCGCACACCCGGCGACGACTTCGACCTGGTCGCGGGATTCCTGGTGTCCGAGGGGGTGCTCACCGAGTCGGAGCAGCTGGCGGCGATGCGCTACTGCGCGAGCGGCTCCGGGCCGGGCGAGAACACGTACAACGTGGTCGACGCGAGCGTCCGCGGCGGGCGGGAGGCCGTGCTGCTCGAGCGCGAGCGGTCGGTGTACACGACGAGCTCGTGCGGAGTGTGCGGGCTCGCGTCGCTCGAGGCGGTCGCCACCGACTCGGCGTGGAGCGTCGCGGAGGACGACCTGCGGGTCGAGCGGGAGCTGCTGGTCTCGCTCCCCGATCGGCTCCGCGAGGCGCAGGCGGTGTTCGAGCGGACGGGCGGCGTCCACGCGGCCGGGCTGTTCGACGCGGACGGCTCGCTGCTGGTGCTCCGAGAGGATGTCGGGCGCCACAACGCCGTGGACAAGGTGGTCGGCTGGGGGCTCCGGGAGGGGCGGCTGCCGTTGCGGGGGACGCTGCTGCAGGTGTCGGGGCGCGCCTCGTTCGAGCTGGTGCAGAAGGCCGTGATGGCCGGCATCCCCCTGCTCGCCGCGGTCGGTGCCCCGTCGTCGCTGGCGGTGGACCTGGCTCGCGACTCCGGCCTCACCCTGATCGGCTTCAGCCGCGGCTCCGGCTTCAACCTCTACGCGGGCGACGCGCGCCTGCTGGCCTGAGCCGGGGCTCCTCAGCCGGCTCCTGCGGATGGAGCAGCCTGCACAGCGGGCGCATCGAGATCCCCCTCGTACTCGGTGGCTCTCGCCACGCCGCGTCCCGCGGCTACTCGACCAGCAAGAGGGCCCGAGTATCCGGCAGAGGGCCGCGACCCGGAATCGCGCTGCCAGCGATTCAGGGCAGCCCGACGCTCCACGCTCTGCGGAACGCAGCCCCTGAGAGGCCGACCGCGGTCGTGCAGCGGGTCACCGCTGCACGACGAGCGAGCACCGCCGCGTGCGAGCGATTCAGGGCAGCCCGACAGGAGCCGCTCCACGGGAGCCGCCACCCCCGGAAGCCGACCGCGAGTCGTGTCGCGGCTCCGCCGCTACACGACCGACAAGCTCTGCCGGGCGATCTCCAGCTCCTCGTTCGTGGGGATGACGAGGACGGCGACGCGGGAGTCGTCGGTGGAGATGCGGCGGGCGCCGCGGTCGGAGGACGTGTTGCGCTCGGGGTCGAGCTCGATGCCCAGGCCCTCGAGGCCGCGGAGGGCGCCGGCTCGGACGGCGGCGACGTTCTCGCCGACTCCGGCCGTGAACACCACGGCGTCGACGCGGCCCAGCTGGGCGTAGAAGGCCCCGATGTAGTGGCGGAGGCGGTGGTAGTAGACCTCGAGCCCGGCGCGGGCCTGCTCGTCGCCGGCCTCGGCCGCCTCCTGGACGTCGCGCATGTCGCCGCGACCCGTGAGGCCGAGGAGGCCGCTTCGGCGGTTGAGGAGGGTGTCGAGCTCGTCGATCGAGAGGCCCGCCTTGCGGGCCAGGTGGAAGACGACGGCCGGGTCGAGGTCGCCGGAGCGGGTGCCCATCACCAGACCCTCGAGCGGGGTCATGCCCATCGAGGTCTCGACGGAGACGCCGCCGTCGACGGCGCAGGCGGACGCTCCGTTGCCCAGGTGCAGGACGATCGTCTTCAGGTCGGAGCGGCGGCGGCCGAGGTAGGCGGCGGCGGCCTCCGAGACGAACTTGTGCGAGGTGCCGTGGAAGCCGTAGCGGCGGACGCGGTGCTTCTCGGCGAGCTCGGCGGGCAGCGCGTAGGTCGACGCCTCGGCCGGGATCGTGTGGTGGAAGGCGGTGTCGAAGACGGCGACGTGCGGGACGTCCGGGAAGGCGTTCTGCGCCGCCTCGATGCCCTCGAGGTTGGCGGGGTTGTGCAGCGGGGCGAGGTCGGCGAGGTCCTCGATGTTGATCTTGACCAGGTCGGTGACGACGGTGGGCTCGAAGAAGCGCTTGCCGCCGTGCACGACGCGGTGGCCCACGGCGACGGGAGGGAACTCGTCGAGGCTCGGGCCGTGCTCGCCGAACGCGCGGATCATCGCGTCGAAGCCGGCGGTGTGGTCGGGGATCGGCCCCTCGATCTCGAACGACTCCCCGTCGCGGGTGTGCTTCGTGCGGCCGGTGTCCTCGCCGATCCGCTCGACGAGGCCGCTGGCGAGCGTCTCCTCGGTGGTCATCTCGATGAGCTGGTACTTGAACGACGACGATCCGCTGTTGACGACGAGGACGACGGACATGAGGGGACTCCTGGGGTGATCGGGGTCGGGAGGGGCGGCGGCGGGGTCGCCGCTAGCGCACCACGGGGATGGCGGCGGTGGGCGGGACGATGGCCTGGGTGGCGGCCTGGATGGCCGTGATCGCGACGGTGTTGACGATGTCCTGCACGAGCGCGCCGCGCGAGAGGTCGTTGACCGGCTTGCGCAGGCCCTGGAGGACCGGTCCGATGGCGACGGCGCCGGCCGAGCGCTGCACGGCCTTGTAGGTGTTGTTGCCCGTGTTGAGGTCGGGGAAGATGAACACCGTCGCGCGCCCGGCGACCTGGGAGCCGGGCATCTTCGAGGCCGCGACCGCCGCATCGGCCGCCGCATCGTACTGGATCGGGCCCTCGACGAGCAGGTCGGGCCGGCGCTCGCGCACCAGAGCCGTGGCTGCGCGGACCTTCTCGACGTCGGCGCCTGCTCCGCTCTCGCCCGTGGAGTAGGAGAGCATCGCGATGCGGGGATCGATGCCGAACTGCTGGGCGGTCTCGGCGGACGAGATCGCGATGTCGGCGAGCTGCGCCTCGGTGGGGTCGGGGTTCACCGCGCAGTCGCCGTAGACCAGCACGCGGTCGGCGAGCGCCATCAGGAACACGCTCGAGACGACCGAGACGCCCGGGCTCGTCTTGATGATCTCGAAGCCGGGGCGGATGGTGTGCGCCGTCGTGTGCGCGGCTCCCGAGACCATCCCGTCGGCCAGGCCGAGCTGCACCATCATCGTGCCGAAGTAGGAGACGTCCGTGACCGTGTCGTAGGCGTGGTCGTAGGTGATGCCCTTGTGCGCGCGGATGCGGGCGTACTCCTCGGCGAAGCGCGCGCGGTGCTCCGGGTCGAGGGTGCTCAGCACGCGGGCGCCGTCGAGGTCGAGGCCGAGGCCCGCCGCACGGGCGCGGATCTCGGCCTCCTCGCCGAGGATCGTGAGCCGGGCGATGCCACGCTTGAGCACGGTCGCGGCGGCACGGAGGATCCGGTCGTCGCCGCCCTCGGGCAGGACGATGTGGCGGTCGGCGATGCGCGCCCGCTCGATCAGCCCGTACTCGAACATCAGCGGCGTGACGACCTCGGACCGGCCGACGTCGAGCAGGGTGAGCAGCTCGACCGCGTCGACCGCCTCCTGGAAGAGGGCGAGGGAGGTGTCGCGCTTGCGCGGGGAGTCGGCCGCCAGGCGGCCGCGGGCCGCGGTGACGCGGACGGCGGTGTCGTAGGTGCCGAGCTCGGTCATCACGATCGGCACGCGGCTGTCGACGCCCTCGATCAGCCGGACGATCGGCTCCGGCAGCTCGAAGCCGCCGTTGAGGATGATGCCGGTGACAGTGGGGAACGTGCCGGAGGCGTACGCCATGATCACGGCGAGGACGACCTCGGGCCGGTCGCCGGGGACGATCACGACGCCGCCCTCGGTGAGCCGCGGCAGGACGTTCACCATGGACATGCCGGCGATCACCACGCCGAGCGCCTCCCGGCCGAGCAGCTCCGGATCGCCCGCGACGACGACGCCGTCGACCGCCTCGACCAGGCGGGACAGGCTCGGAGCGACGAGGAACGGATCCTCGCGGATCGCCCAGACCGGGACGGTGGCGGGGATGCTCTCGCGGATCGCGGCGACGGCATCGGCGGCGGTGTCGGGATCGGCGCGGTTCGCGATCACTCCGATGAGGCTCGCGTGGGCCGTGCGGAGCTCGACCGAGGCGAGCTCCGTGATCTGGCGCATCTCCTCCGGCGTGCGCGCGGGCGCCTGGCCCAGCTGCTCGCTGCGGGACGAGTCACGGCCGGTGAGGACGAGCAGGACCGGAGCGCCGAGGTTGGCGGCGATGCGGGCGTTGTAGCCGAGCTCGGTGGGGCTGCCGACGTCCGTGTAGTCGGAGCCGAGGATGACGACGGCGTCGCACCGGGCCTCGACGCCCTTGTACCGCTCGACGATCCGCGAGAGCGCCGCCTCGCCGTCGGCGTGGACGTCCTCGTAGGTGACGCCGATGCAGTCCTCGTAGGCGAGGCCCGAGTCGGAGTGGCCGAGCAGCATCTCGAGCACGTAGTCCGGCTCGGAGGTGGAGCGGGCGATCGGGCGGAAGACGCCGACCCGCTGCACCTGGCTGCTGAGCGCATCGAGGACGCCGAGGGCGACCGTGGACTTGCCCGAATGACCTTCGGCGGACGAGATGTAGATGCTCTGAACCATCGGATCCAGCCTACCGAGGGGGTCCCTCCGCCTCGCTGAGTAGAGGCCAGGGATGGGAGGGCGTGCATGGCGCGCGGCTGTGGAGGAGCGTCCGCAGTCGATAGGGCCTCGTAGCGGCTGTGCGGCGGTCCATCGGCGGAGCAGGCGGGCCGGTTAACGGAAAAAGACCCCCCGCGCACCCGCCAGAGCCCGGTTACCCTTGCTGCGTTTCCGCCCTGGGGGAGTTGGCCTGGATGGCGCCACGCGGGGAGCCGGGTGACAGTCTAACCGACGACGGCGGCCGAGGAGAGCGGGGCGTGTCGGGGTCGTGGTCAGCGGGAGCCTCCGACACCGGCTAGTATCGATGAGTCGCGGCTCAGGTCGTGCCAGGAGGATTCGCCTAGTGGCCTATGGCGCACGCTTGGAAAGCGTGTTGGGTGAAAGCCCTCGGGGGTTCGAATCCCCCATCCTCCGCGAACGGTGTCCGTTGCTCTCGCCAGCACGGGCACCGTTTTGTTTAACCGGTGCGGGCGATCGTCGGAGCCCGGTCGACCGGTGGAGGCGTCGATCGGAGCGGCCCACTCACGCAGCGACGGGTTCGCCCTGCCGAGGCACACCCGGCTGCAGCCGACGACGTCGCGCCGAGCAGGCGCCGCCGATCGTTCGGCGCGCGCCGGGCGTGCGGGATCAGCCGTAGAGGTGGTTCGTCCGCGCGCAGGAGTCGGAGCAGAAAGCGCCACGGCGGGCGACGAGCGGGGCCGAGCAGGCGGCGCAGACGGGGCGGAAGAAGAGTTCGGCTATGGATCGCGACATGGTCCGACCGTAGGTGCCGGTCCCGGATCGTGCCCGTCGCCATCCGTATTACGACAACGCGGACGACAGGGCGGCGATACGGACCCTCCGGCGACGCCGGCCGTCAGTCGGCGATGCGCTCGAGCCATTCGTCGAGCAGGAGCCGCTCCCCCGCGCTGAGGGGCTCGATCTGCGGCAGCGCCGTCCGCAGGGCGACGGCGTGCGCGACGACCGCACGGGCGGCGGGATCGGTGGGGCCCGCCTCCGCCGTGGTGATCGCCGCGAGGACGGACTCGCGCGAGCGGGACGAGAGCTCGTCGTCGGGGTCGGCGAGGGCGGTCAGCGTGAGCGTGCAGCCGAGCGCGGCCGACTGGAGCAGGCGGGAGGCACGCTCGACGTCGACGGTGAGGCGGCCGGCTTCGGCGACAGCCCGGACCGCGTCGAGGAGGACGCCGCGGGACAGGCGCGCCGCCTCCGACTCCTCCCCCGGCCGCGCGGTGAACATCAGCGCGTAGAGGTGCGGTTCGGCGAGTCCGAAGGCGACGTGGTGATCCCAGGCGGCACGGAGCGCGTCGACCGGGTCGGCCGGCGCCTCGCTCCGCTCGAAGTCGGCGAGGGCCGTGGCGAATCCGGCTGCCGCGGCCGAGTCGAGCAGCCCGCGCAGGTCGCCGAACGTCCGGTAGATCGTGGGGGCCTGGACCCCCGCCGCCGCGCTGATCGCCCGCGTCGACACCGCGTCCCGCCCGCCGTCCGCCAGCAGCTCGACCGTCGCTCGGAGGATCCGCTCCCGCGTCGTCCCGCTCTCACTCATGCTACCGACGCTAACACGTTCCCGTTAGCGCCTCGTCTCCCGGACCGGCCCGGGCCGCCTCAGCGCCGTCGGGCGGTCCCGAAGATCCCGCGGACCACCTCGCGCAGCAGGGTCCTGCCGGCGCTCGAGCCCAGCACCTCCTCGACGACCGTCTTGTCGCGGCGGGCGGTGCGGGTCCCGCGGGAGGTCGGTGCCGTGCGCCGTCGGGAGCGCTCGGCGGCCTGGTCGGCGGCGCGCTCGGCGGCGGCCCGCTCCTTCGCGCGGCGGGCGGCGTCCGCGGTCTCCTCCTTGGCGCGACGCGCGTCCTCCTTGGCGCGGCGGGCGTCGTCGGCGGCCTGCTGCTCGGCGGCGGCGCGGGCCTCCTCGGCGTCGGCGGCGGCGTCGAGCCGGCGGGTGAGGATCTCGCGGGCGGAGTCGCGGTCGAGGGGCGTGCCGTAGCGCGCGAGGAGCGGGGACCTCTGGACGCTCGCCTCGCGGTCGGCCTCGGGGGTGGGCTTCATCGAGCCGAGCGGGGCGCGGAGACGCGTCCAGGCGACCGGGGTCGGGGCGCCGCGCTCGTTCATGACCGTCACGATCGCCTCGCCGATGGGGAGCGCCTGGAGGACCTCACCGAGGTCGTAGTCGCTCTCGGGGTAGGTCGAGACGGTGGCGCGGAGGGCCTTGGCATCGTCCGGCGTGTGCGCGCGGAGCTGGTGCTGCACGCGGGAGCCGAGCTGGGCGAGGACGTCGCCGGGCACGTCCTTCGGGGTCTGCGTGACGAAGACGATGCCGACGCCCTTGGAGCGGATGAGGCGCACGGTCTGGGTGATCGCGGCGAGGAAGTCCTTCGACGCGTCGCGGAAGAGCAGGTGCGCCTCGTCGAAGAAGAACACCAGCTTCGGCTTGTCGAGGTCGCCGACCTCCGGCAGGTCGTTGAAGAGGTCGGCGAGCAGCCACATCAGGAAGGTGGAGAACAGAGCCGATCGGTCGGCGACTCCGGGGACCTCGAGGAGGCTGACGACGCCGCGACCGTCGGCGGCGAGGCGGAGGAACTCGGCCGTGTCGATCTCGGGCTCGCCGAAGAACACGTCGGCGCCCTGGTCGGCGAACGCGATCAGCTCGCGGAGGATCACGCCGGCGGTCGCCTTGGACAGCCCGCCGAGCTCGGCGAGCTCCGCCTTGCCCTCGTCGCCGACGAGGTAGGTGAGCACGGCGCGGAGGTCGGACAGGTCGACGAGCGGGAGACCGGCGCTCTCGGCGTAGTGGAAGACGAGGCCGAGGCTCGACTCCTGCGTGTGGTTGAGGCCGAGCACCTTCGCGAGCAGCAGCGCGCCGAAGCCGGTCACGGTGGCGCGGACGGGGACGCCGGTGCCGATGCCGCCGAGCGCGAAGTACTCGGCGGGGGCCGCCTCCGGCCGCCAGTCCTGGCCGATGCCGCGGGTGCGGGCGAGCAGCGCGTCGGTCGCGGTGCCCGGAGTGGCGAGGCCGGAGAGGTCGCCCTTGATGTCCGCGGCGAAGACGGGGACGCCGTGGGCCGAGAGCTGCTCGGCGAGGACCTGCAGCGTCTTGGTCTTGCCGGTGCCGGTCGCGCCGACGACGAGGCCGTGCCGGTTGAGCATGCCGAGCGGGATGCGGACGGGCACGTCGATCCGCGCGTCGCCGTTGACGAGGGCGCCGAGGGGGTGGGCGGAGCATCTGCATCCGGAACGATCGGACCGGAAGCGACGGCGTCCGGAGCGTCGGCGTCCTGGGCAACGGGAGCAGCGGACTGCTCCGCTCCGCTCTCCGACGCCGCCACCAGCCGCACGTCGTCCGCGACGGCCTCCGCCTCCTCCGGGCCGGCCGCCGCGTTCAGCGCCGCGGCCGCCGCCTCCGCTCGAGCCAGGGCCTCGGCGGCCTCCGCCTGCAGTCGGCGGGCGGCCTCCAGGGCCGCGCGCGCCTCGTCCCTCGCCGAGGCGAGCCCGTCGTCGTCACTCATGGGCTCAGCCTAGGTCGGCGGCGCCGGTCAGTCCTCGCGGACGTGCCAGGACTGTCCGTACCCGCCGTCGGCCTCGGGGCGGGCCATCAGCTCGAGGAACGGGTCGGCGCTGAATGCCTCCGGCCCGAGCACTCCGGCGCCGGTCCACACGCCGGTCGCGAGGAGCTCGAGCGCGACCACCGGGTTGAGCGCCGTCTGCCAGACCACGCACTGGGTGCCGTACTCGGCCATCGTCCACTCGTTGTCGCTCACGTGGTAGAGGTACACCTCGCGGCGGGCGCCGTCCTTCGTGCCCGAGACGAAGAGGCCGGCGCAGGTCCTGCCGGTCATCCGCGGGCCGATGCCGGCGGGGTCGGGCAGGGCGGCGGCGACGACGTCGCGCGGCGAGACCTCGACAGGACCGCCGGCCGAGCGGACCCGCAGGGGCTCGGTGCTGTCGAGGCCGAGGAGGTGGAGGGTGCGCAGGACGCCGATGAACTGCTCGCCGAGGCCGTACTTGAAGGTGACCTTCTTCGCGTCGAGCCAGCGCGGCATCAGCAGCACCTCCTCGTGCTCGACGTTCACGCACTCGACCGGGCCGATGCCCTCGGGGAACTCGAACACCTCCGGCTCCGAGAAGGGGGCGGTGGTGTACCAGCCGCGGTCGCGCTCGAACACCACCGGCGGGTTCAGGCACTCCTCGATCGTGGTCCAGATGGAGAAGGACGGAGCGAAGATCTCGCGGCCGTCCGCGTCGTGCACGACGAGGTTCGCGCCGTCGCGCACTCCGAGCTCGTCGATCTCGTCGAAGAGGTGGTCGGAGGCGTAGCGGGCGAAGACGTCGGAGAGTCCCGGCTCCACGCCCATGCCCACCAGGGCGAGGCGGCCGCGGGAGGACCACTCCTCCGCCGCGGCGAACTGCTCGTCGCCGAGCTTGAGCCCCGTCAGCTCGTGGGGCCGCTCGGGGTGCGGGAGCGAGAGGCTCATCGCCATGTCGAGGTAGTCGGCCTCGGCGGCGAGCGCTCCGGCGAAGATCGTCGGGACGAAGCGCGGCTCGACGGCGTTCATCACGTGGGTCGCCCCGTGCGCGCGGGCGACGGTCTCGACGTTCTCGGCGTCGGAGGCGTCGATCCGCGCGGCGACGAAGCGGTCGTCGGCACCGTGCCGCTCCGCGATCCAGGCGACCGTGCGCTCGGCGCGAGCGAGGTCGTAGTCGCAGACGATGATCTGCTCGAAGAAGGAGCGGCGCGCGGCGATCTTCGCGAAGGCGTCGCCGACGCCGCCGGCGCCGACCAGGAGGATTCTCATGGGGACACCGTAGCGACGGATCGCGTCGTCCACCATGCCGAGCACCGACGGAATCGGAGCGGAGTGCGCCTTTAGGCCACCGGATCCGTCACAGGGCGGCCCGCTCCCCCCGCTCGAGCAGGCGGAGGAAGCCGGAGAGGTGCCCGAGGCCGGTCAGCGAGGTCGGGAGCGAGGCGGCGAGCGCCGGCGAGTGCACCAGGTACGCCGCCCACTTCGCGCGCGAGACCGCGACGTTCAGGCGGTTGGGCAGGAGGAGGAACTCCATCCCGCGCGGAACGTCGGCCCCGGAGGACGCGGCGAGCGACACGATGGCGACCACCGCCTCCCTGCCCTGGAAGAGGTCGACCGTGCCGACCGGCGTCTCCTCGAGGCCCGCGGCGTCGAGGGCGGTGCGGAGGAGCCCGCCCTGGGCGTTGTAGGGCGCGACGACGATGACGTCGGCCGCGGTCAGCGTCCGCTCGCCGTGCTCGTCGGTCCAGGCGCGGCCGACGAGGGAGAGGGCGATCTCGACGACGCGCCTCGCCTCGTCCGGCGAAGAGGTGGTGTCGCCCGCGTGCTCGACCGGGACGGAGTGCACGCCGGGCTCGACCCCCTCGAGGTGGCGCACCTGCGGCGCCCGCGACCGCAGCGCGCCCTCGTAGGACAGCTCGGAGACGGCGTCGGAGAGCGCCGGGTGCATCCGGTGGGTCTGCGCGAGGAAGTAGCCGTACTCGGGCGGGAGGACGTCGTGCCCGTCGGCGAGCCAGCCGAGCGCCGACTCGTCGACCGGCTCCGGGTGCGCGCCCTGGCTCACCTGGGGCAGCTGCTGCGGATCGCCGAGCAGGAGCAGCCGCTGGGCGGAGACGGCCGACGCGATCGTCGGGGCGAGCGAGAACTGCCCGGCCTCGTCGACCACCAGGAGGTCGAGCGAGCGGCGCGGCACGGTGACCGGGTTCGCGAAGGTCCAGGCGGTGCCGCCGATGACGCAGCCGCCGCCCTCCTCGAGGACCGCGGTGAGTGCCGCCGCGTTCTTCACCGGCGCCCAGGGCGTCGCCTCGAGCGCCTCGGGCGGCGTGCCGTTCTTGGGCACCTTCGCCACGCGGGAGGGATCGACGCCGCGGCCGACGACGGCGCTCAGCACGTTCTCGACCACCGAGTGCGACTGGCCGACCACGCCGATGCGCCAGCCGTGCTCGTTCACCAGCCGTGCGATCACGTGGGAGCCGACGTAGGTCTTGCCGGTGCCGGGCGGACCCTGCACGGCGAGGGTCGCCCGCTCGAGTCCGAGCAGAGTGGTGACGACCGCGCCGATCACGTCGTCGCCCTGCACCGGAGCGACGGCTCCCGGCGGCACGCGGCGGAGGACGTCGAGCGCCGGGTCGGCCAGCATCGCGGGCAGCGCGTCGAGGACCTCGCCGCCCCACTCCGCGATCGCCTCGGGCTGGGGCGCGGCGCGCGGCGGCGGCGCGGGGGCGAGGGCGACCGGAGCGTCGTCGTGCGGATCCTCCCCCGCCTTCAGGCCCTCCTTGAGGAGCAGGACGATCCGCTCGCCGTCGTCGTCGACCGCGAGGATCTCGGAGCGCTCGGAGGCGCCGCGCAGACCGGGACCGGGCGAGGGTGCGCCAGGGGGCGCCGGGGCCTCGTAGACCAGGTACGGCGACGAGCCGGTGCCGAGCCGGCTGCCGGGAGCGAGCCGGCCGAGGATCCGCAGCTCGCGCGACTGCGTGCGGGCGCGCGGGAGCTTCGCCCAGTCGCGGACGACCTCGACCCGGTCGATCATCACGACGTCGCGGGTGTCCGCCCACTCGTCCAGCGGCTGCCGGAGGCGGTCGAAGTGCTCCTGCCAGAAGGTCTTGGCCTCGCGGCGGTGGTAGTCGATCGCCGCGCCGGCGAGGGCGAGCGCGGTCTGGTCGGCGGTGCGCTCCCGCGGCTCGATCCCCTCGACCTGCGCCAGCAGGGCGACCGCGACCGGGTGCGGCTCGCGGGGCACGGGGATCTCGACCTCGAGCAGCGGCGGCAGCTCCTCGCGCGGCGGAGCGAGCTCCAGGAGCCAGTCGCGCAGGCGGAGCGTGGAGCGGCAGTCGTAGGCGTTGTACTCGGCGACGAGGTCGAGCCCGCGCTGCCCCTCGACAGGATCGGCCCTCTGTGCGGCGCGCGCCTCCACGTACATCTCGATGCTGTCGGCGGCGTTCGTGACGCCGGACGCGTCCCGCTCCTCCTCGCCCATGTAGAGCGGCTCCAGCTTCTTGAGCGAGTAGCTGCGCGAGCCCACGCGGAGCGCCCGCCGCACCACCGGGTACAGGTCGACCAGGACGCCGTCGCGCAGGAGCGCGTCGACCTCCTCCTCGCCGACCCCGTGGCGGAGCGCGAGCGAGAGCAGGTGGCTGCGCTCGTAGGAGGCGTAGTGGTAGACGTGCATCCGGGGGTGCTCGGCCCTGCGCGCCCGCAGGAGCGCGAGGAAGTCGAGGAGCGCCCGGCGCTCGGCCGCGAGGTCGTGCGCCCAGAGCGCGGTGAAGCGCTCCTGGTCGTCGACCATGCCGAAGAGGTAGTCGAGGCCCCACTCGCGGTTGTCCTCGGTGTAGAGCGGGTCGCCCTCGAAGTCGAAGAAGAGGTCCCCCGGGTCGGGGGCGGGCAGCCCGGCGAGCACGGAGGCGTCGATCACCTCGACGGCCGGCACCGGCGAGGACTCCGACCGCAGCTGCAGCCGCGCCTGGGCGCGCAGGCCCTCGAGCGTGCCCGCGCTCAGCCCGGGGACGGGGCCGTCGTGCTCGGCGAGGGCGTCGATGGTGAGCACGCCGGCCGCCCCGAGCTTCGACCGCTGGTCGAGCCGCATCCCGGCGACGAGGATCGGATCGCGGTGCGCCTGGACCTCGGGCGCGCAGACGGAGCAGCGTCCGCAGGAGGGGTAGCGCGGATCGCCCCACTCCAGCGGCTTGTCGGCGGCGAGGCGCTCGTCGAGCACGGCGCGGAGCCGGGCGCGCTGCACCCGCTGGACCGGGGCGACGACGGCCAGCTCGTGGCTGGTGACGGAGCCGTCACCGAGCACGAGGTGCACCTGCTCCCCCACGCGGATGCCGCGCGCCTGCATCTGCTCGGCGTAGGCGGCGAGCTGCAGCAGCGCCGGGATCTTCGCGTGCCGGGCGAGCTTGGTGTCGTAGACCTCGTAGGCGCCGTCGGCGGTGCGGAGGAGGAAGTCCGAGAAGCCCAGGAACTCGCCGTCGAAGAAGGTGGCCTGGTAGAGCACGTCGACCCCGGCGCGCATCGCCTCGACGGCCGCCTCGGCCGCCGCGGGGTAGCCGGCGGGCTCGGGGCGCTCGAACTCGAGCACCTCGTGCGTGCGCTTCAGCTCGGCGAGGAAGCGGTGCTCGTGCTCGTCGCCGAGTACCGCGGTGCGCTCGAGCATCCCGTCCCTCTCGGCCTCGAGGCGCGGCGCGCGGCCCAGCAGGGCGTCGAACCGGCGGAGGACCGCCCACTCGCAGGCCGCCCAGTTCGACAGGTCGGTGGGGCTCGTGACCACGCGGCCGGACTCCAGGTACACGCGACTCCTTCCGCGACCACCGGGCGGCGATCGGCTCCAGGCTAGGGCGCCCCTCCGACACTCGTGCGGCCGCGGCCACCACCCGCGCCGCTCCGGCTCCGCGTGGCAGGCTGGGCCGATGACCCGCGCTCGCTTCGAGATCATCCCGGCCGACGACATCGGCGAGCGCGCCGCACGGGCGTTCCCGGACCCCTCCGCGGTGACGCTGACCGTGACCAGCCTGCCGAAGCACGGGACCGGGCGGACCGTGGACTGCGCGGTCGCGCTGGCCGGGCGCGGGTTCCGCGTGGTGCCCCACCTGGCGGCGCGGAACGTCGAGGGCCGCGCCGCACTCGAGCGGGTCCTCGGGCGGATGGGCGAGGCGGGGATCGACGAGGCGTTCGTGATCTCGGGCGACGCGTCCTCGGCGGCCGGCACCTACTCCACGAGCCTCGAGCTCATCCGCGACGCCCGGGAGATCTCACCCGGGCTGGCCCTGGACATCGCAGGCTATCCCGAGGGCCACCCGCACCTCTCCGACGAGAGCATCGAGCGGCACCTGCGCGAGCGCGCTCCGTTCATCCGCTCGATCGTCACGCAGATGTGCTTCGACGTCGACGCGGTGGTCCGCTACGCCGACCGGCTCCGCGAGACGGGGATCACGGCCGATCTGTGGGCGGGGGTGCCGGGGCCGGTCGAGCGCTCGCGGCTGCTGACGCTGGGCGCGCGGATCGGAGTGGGCTCCTCGCTCGGCTTCCTGAAGCGGAGCACCTCGGTGGCCGGCGGGCTCCTCCGCGGACGCCGCTTCGACCCGTCCGCGTTCGTCGCGCGCCTGGAAGCGGCGGCGGGCGACCGCCTCGCGGGCCTGCACGTCTACACCTTCAACGAGCTCGACTCCCTCGCCGCCTTCGGCTGATCGGCGAGCCTCCGCGCTCCTCGGGCGCCGATCCTCGGGGCCTCGAAGCCCTCGCAGGGAGCGCTATGCCGGTCAGGTGGTGCGGCGGATCCAGATCGGCGGGTGCGGGAGCTCGGCCTCGGTGCGCAGGCGGCCGGCGAGCGGAGCCCAGACCACGAGCGCCACGCCGATCCCGAGCAGCAGGCCGCCGACGGTGTCGCTCAGCCAGTGGGCGCCGAGGTAGGTGCGGCTCGCCATCATCGCCACGGTGTAGAGGAAGCCCGCGATCCAGACCCACAGCAGCGGGAACACCAGGGCCAGCACCATCGCCGTCGTCGCCGCGTTGGCGGTATGGCCGGACGGGAAGGAGCCGTAGTCGCTGGTGACGAGCATGTCGGCCGGGCGGGCGCGTCCCACCAGCTCCTTGACGAGCTGGGTGGCGCCCACGCTGACCAGCGCGGCGATCGCGTAGTAGAGCGCCGCCCACCGCCTGCGGAACACCAGCAGCACGGCGACGATGCCGAGCGGGATGAGCGTCGTGCCGACGAGCCCCGCTCCGACCGTGTTCATGACGAGGGCCGGGATGTCCCAGACCGGCGAGCGGTGCTCGACGATCTCGTCCATCCACTCCACGTCGAAGCGGAAGGCCGAGGTGGGGCGGAAGGCGATCAGCACGGCGAGCAGCACCGTGAGCAGGATCGCGAGCGACGCGGAGATCAGCGGCCAGCGGCGGGAGACCCGGTGGGCCGCCTCCTTCGTCAGCAGCCGGGCGGCGACGTCGTCGGACGGCACCTGCTCGCGCATCCGCGCACGCTGGACGGCGTCGGGGCGCGCGATTCCGGGCTCGGTCGACAGGCGGTCGTCGCGGTGATCCATCCGGACATGATGCCGTCACCCGGCGTTCCCCCGCTGGGGGTTGCGGGGCGGCTCGGCCGACGGTTCGGAAGCCCGGCGTCCGTGCGCCGGGTTCGTGGCACGGTTCGACCGGCCGTGCGGATGCCCGGCCTTCCCCCGCGGGGGTCTCGCGGCGCGGCTCAGCCGGCCGCGCGGGCCAGGCGGGCGGCGCGGAGGGCGTCGAGCCGGGTCGGCTCGGAGGAGCGCGCGAGGAGCCGCGCGGCGACGGCGCTCACGCGGGAGTCGTCCGAGGCGGAGGCCCGCTCGAGGGCGGCGGCCGCGTCGGGACCGGTGATCGAGCCGAGCGCCATCACGGCCGAGACCGCGAGCGCGGAGTCGTCGCTGCCGGCGGCCCCGTCCAGCGCGTCGACGGCAGGACGCGCGTCGTCGCCCAGGTAGCCGAGCGCGGCGGCGGCGTGACGCCGGACCGGCGCGGACCCCTCGCGGAGAGCCTGCTCCAGACCGGGGACGGCCGCGGCGCCGAAGGAGGCGAGGACGTCGGTGAGCACGTTTTGCGCCTCCGCGTCGTCGTCGCCGAGCAGGCCGAGCAGGACCGGCAGGGCGCGCTCGTCGCCGAGGCGGCCCAGCGCGAAGCGGGCCTTCGCGGCGACGGCGGGCTCGGAGTCGGCGGCCAGCGGGGCGATGTCGTCGAGCGTCGCCGGGTCGAGGATCTTGCTGAGCACGTGCAGCGCCTGCGTGCGCACCCGGGGCTCGCGGCCGAGCGCCTCGCGGGCGACGGGGACGGCGGCGGAGCCGAGGCGGCCGAGCGACCAGGTGAGCACGTCGCGGACGAAGAAGTCGGGCTCCTCCCACAGGTGCGCGGCGAGGGGCTCGGCGGTGGCGGGCTCGGCGAGCTCGCCCAGGGTCATCGCCGCGCGGAGGCGGACGTCGCGGTCGGGGTCGGAGAGCTCGGCGAGCAGGGCGGAGGAGTCGCGGGAGGACATGGGAGGGGACTGTAGCAGCGGCGCTCGGGAGCGGATCCAGCGAGGGCCGGAACGCCCGGGAGGAGCCGCAGGAGCGGGGCGTGCCGGACCGCCGGGACCCGGAGCCGAGCGCTCAGTCCTGCAGCGCCGGGACGCTCCTCGGCCGGACGATCAGCCAGAGCGCCAGGATCGACACGGTCGCCGTCGACATCATCACCACGGCCATCGGCACGGCCGAGCCGGCGCCGAAGACCCCCGAGATCGGCGACAGCAGTCCGGCGGTGCCGAAGTTCACCGCTCCGAGCAGCGACGCGGCCGTCCCCGCCTCCCGGCCGTGGTTGACCAGGCCGAGGACCTGCACGCACGGGAAGCTGAAGCCGCAGGACGCGATGAAGAACCACAGCGGGACGAGCGTGCCCCAGAGCCCCAGCCCGAGCACGTCGAAGAAGGCGATCAGGCCGGCGGAGGTGAACAGCGTCAGCGTCGTGATCGCGAGGATCCACTGCGGCCCGATCCTCCGGCTGAGGTAGGAGGAC
This sequence comes from Rathayibacter sp. AY2B9, assembly GCF_002931595.1. NCBI lineage: Bacteria > Bacillati > Actinomycetota > Actinomycetes > Micrococcales > Microbacteriaceae > Rathayibacter > Rathayibacter sp. AY2B9. Next base: position 2,246 of record NZ_PSUB01000024.1, on the reverse strand, counting down.
GCCTGCACGCCGAGGACGACGCCGAGCGAGTTCACGGCGAAGAGCAGCCCGTACTGCTGCGCGTCGAATCCGTAGAGGCCCTGGAACAGGAACGAGGAGCTGGAGAGGTAGGTGAACAGGCCGGCGAAGGTCATGCCCCCGATCACCGCCACTCCGAGGAACACGCGGTCGCTGAGGACGGCCCGGTAGCGCTGCACGAGCGAGCGGTGCTCGCGCTCGTGGCGGGCGGCGCGGGGCCGGGTCTCGACGACGAGCAGGCCGACGGCCGCGACGACCAGCACGCCGTAGGCGGCGAGGAAGACGAAGATCCCGCGCCAGTCCATGATCAGCAGCAGCTGGGAGCCGATGACCGGCGCGAGCACGGGCGCGAGGCCCGACACCAGGGCGAGCCGGGACAGCATGCGCACCAGCGGGCGTCCGCCGAAGAGGTCGCGGACCATCGCCATCGCGACCACGCCGCCCGCCGCCGCGCCGGCTCCCATCAGGAAGCGGAAGACGCCGAGGGTGACGATCTCGGGGGCGAGCGCCGCGCCGACGCAGGCCAGCACGTGCAGAGAGGTGGCCAGGAGGATCGGCAGGCGCCGGCCGACCGCGTCGCTCCAGGGGCCCACGACCAGCTGGCCGAGTGCGAAGCCGAGGGTCGTGCCGGTGAGGGTCAGCTGGACCGCCGCCTCCGACACGTTCAGCTCGCTCTGCAGCGCGGGGAACGCCGGCAGGTAGAGGTCGATCGTGAACGGCCCGAGGGCGGTCAGCGAGCCGAGGACGATCACGTAGACGAGGCGCTGGCGGGCCGTCAGGGCGTCGCCCGGGTGGCGGTGCACCGGGAGGGAGGCGGTCGGAGTCGAGGCGGGAGTGGACACGGAGTGCCTTCCTGCGCAGGGCGCAGCGGTATGGGAGGGAGGGGGTCGGCCGGTGTCGTCCTCGGCGCGGGAGCGGACCTCGTCGGCTCCACGCCGCTCGGTCGAATCAATTCGATCACGTGTCGGACAGCGGCGCCACCCCTCGGCCCGCCGAGGAATCAGACCGGGTGGAGCGGAGTGCCGAGCGGGTCGGCGAGCAGGCGCTCGAAGGCGAGCTCGGCGGCGCCCAGCATGAGCAGATCGGCGCCGAGCTCGGTCCGCACGATGCGCACGGAGTCGAGCGCGACCCGGAAGGGGCCGCCGCGGCCCAGGCGCTCCTCCAGGAACCCCGGCGCGACTCCGATCAGCGCCCCGAGGAAGCCGCCCAGCACCACGAGCTGCGGGTTGAACACGTTGATCACGTTGCGCAGGGCGACCGCGAGGTGCCCGAGCTGGCGCTCGACCTCGGCGCGGACGGCCGGGTCCTCGGCGGCGGCGAGCGCCTCCTCCAGCCGCTCGCTCTCGTCGAGGCCGAGCACGGTGAGCAGCTCGGCGCGGCCGACCTCGGTCTCGAGGCAGCCGACGGCGCCGCAGTGGCAGTCGATGCCCGCGCTGTTGACGAGGGTGTGGCCGATCTCCCCCGCGTAGCCGTCGATGCCGTGCAGAGGCGCGCCGCCGACGATGACGCCGGCGCCCACTCCGCTCGCGCCGCCGTTGAGGTAGACGAGGTGCGAGACGTCGCGGCCGGCGCCGAGGACGCTCTCGGCGAGTGCACCGAGGTTGGCGTCGTTCGCCGAGAGGACGGGCAGGCCGGTCGCGTCGGCGAGCATGCGGGAGAAGGGCTCGTCGTCCCAGCCGAGGTGCGGGCCGACCCGGACGAGGCCGTCGGCGTCGCGGACGAGGCCGGGCACCGCGACGCCGATGCCGACCGTCCGCGTCTCCTCGGGCAGCTCGGCGAGCAGCTCGGCGACCGCCTCGGCCGCCAGACGGGCGGCGGCCTCGGCGGTGGGGACGGAGGCGGAGCGGCGGATGCGGCGGCGGACGACGGCGTCGACGCCGACCACGGCGACCGTGACGGCGTCGATCTCGGGGTTCACGGCGAGCGCGACGACTCCGGGATCGGCCTCGACGACGGGGCTCGGCCGGCCGACCTGGTTCGGCGTGGCTGGCTCGCGCTCGCGCACGATGCCGAGCTCCACCAGCTCGCCGACCAGCGCCGCGATCGTGGAGCGGTTGAGGCCGGTCAGGCGGGTCAGCTGCGAGCGGGAGCGGGGGCCGCCGCGGTGCACGAGGCGGAGGATCGCTGAGAGGTTGTGCCGCCTGACGCGGTCGAGGTTGTTGCCGCGCGTCGCGTGGTCGGGCATCCGCGGTCTCCTCTGCTTGCGGGGGTCAGCCTAGCCGGGGGCG
>NZ_PSUB01000023.1:0-26662 GCF_002931595.1 Rathayibacter sp. AY2B9 | reverse complement strand
GCGCGCGATCGACTCGCCGCTGCACGCGGTGATGAATGCCGGATTCCTCCTCCAGGGAGCGGCCGGGGCGGCGGGGTCGCTCCCGACCGTAGGCCTCCGCTGTTTCGCGCGCGTTTCCGGCGGGAGGCGCGATCCGGATCCGGAGCGGCCCCGCCCCCGGGTGCTAGAGCTCGCCCTGCTGCGAGGTGCCGGCCGGGATCGGGACGAGCCGCGTCACGACGGGCGGGTGGGCGACGAGTCCGCGGATCGCCGCGTTGAGGCGGACGACCGGCTCGCCGGCGCCGTGCGCGTCGAGCAGGTCGCCGCTCGTCCACTTCTCCAGCATGACGATGGTGCCGTCGGGCGAGTCGTGGATCGCGTAGAGCTCGCAGCCCTCCTCCTCGTGCACCTCCGCGATGGCGGTGGAGAGGGCGGCGACGAGCGCGTCGCGCTGCCCCTCGGCGGGAGTGAAGATCGCGGAGACGACGACGGGATCGGACATGGCGTGCCTTTCGGAGGGGGAGAGGATCAGCGCCGCGGGGGTGCGGCGCAGCTGGAGCGGATGACGAGGTCGGCCTGCACCTCGATGTGCTGCGGGGCCTCGGGGAGGCGGCCCTGCATGCGGGCGAGGACGAGCTCGACGCTGTGACGGGCGAGCATGTCGATCGGCTGGCGGACGACGCTGAGCGGCGGGGTGACCAGCTCGCTCCACGGGTTGTCGTCGAACACGACGACCGAGAGGGCCTCCGGGATCCGGATCCCGAGCTGGAAGAGCCGGTGCACGGCGCTGCGCACCTGCGCGCCGCTGCCCGCGGTCTGAGGAGGCCGCGGCTGCCGCGGCACCTCCGGCCGCCGGAGCAGCCGCAGGCCGGTCGCGAGCTGCCAGGCCGTGACGGCGTAGACGGAGGCGCGCTCCCAGACGCCGTCGGGCAGCAGGTCGACGCCGGGCACGCGGGTGTCGACCTGCAGCATCAGCAGCGCGAGCAGGCCGGCCGCACCGAGCACGATCCCGACCGTCCCGAGCGCCCACGGGGCGCGGCCGCGCCGGGCCGCGGCACCGGCGACGATCGAGGCCGCGTTGCCGCCGACGATCGCCATCGCGGCGCCGACCACGTGCAGGCCGCCGATCCCGTTCTGCGCACTGGCGCTGCTCCCGTGCACGAGGCCCACCACGGCGATGCCCACGGCGTAGACCACGGCGAGGGAGAGGAACAGCCCCCGCGATCCGCCCCGCGCCGCCCGCACGGTCGTGACGGCGGCGGCGAGGTAGAGCGCCCCCTGCAGGAGGAATCCGGCATTCATCACCGCGTGCAGCGGCGAGTCGATCGCGCGCCCCTGGAACACGCCCACCTCGGGCACGCCGAGATCGCTGATGTAGTTCCGTGCATAGCTGTAGCCCGGGAACGCGGACGCGGCGACCGCCTCCGCTCCCACGTAGGCGAGCGCGCTCACCACCCACAGCACTCCGGCCCCACGAGTTCCCATGGGCCCATCATCCCCGGGCCCGGTCCCGACGGTCGTCGTCGCCGGACGGCTCCCCGCCGCTCCGGTCACAGGCTGAACCCGCCGTCGGTCGTGAGCACCTGCCCGACGACCCAGCTGCCCGCCGACGTGGCCAGCCACGCGATCAGCTCCGCGGGGTCCGCCGGCGTGCCGACCCGGCCGAAGGGCGTGCTCGCGACGTACTCCTCGAGGTCCTCGAGCGACCGGTCGGTGGTCTCCGGGTCCAGGTATCCCGTGTTCACTGGACCCGGATCGATCGTGTTGAGCACGATCCCGAGCTCCAGGACCTCGGCGGCGACCGTGGCGGTGACGCCGGCGAGTGCGGCCTTGCTCGCGGCGTAGGCGACCTCTCCGCGCATCGCGCCGTGGATCTGGCCGGACGTCATCCAGAACACGTGCCCCTGCGCCCGGGCGTAGGGCCCGGCTCCGACGACCCGGTCGCCGGGCCGGCGGGGTCCGTCGGTGCGCGGTGCCCGGAGCCGCGCGAACTCCGCGGTGAGCAGGAGGGTGGAGCGGGTGTTGACGTCCCAGAACGCGGTGAGCCGCTCGGGCGTCATGTCGAGGATGCTGCCGTCATCGCCGCTCTTCGCGTGGTTGCAGACGAGGACGTCCAGGCTCCCGGTGAGGTCGGCTGCGGTGGCGATCAGACCGGTGATCGTGGAGGGATCGGCCAGGTCCGCGGCGACGTCGGCGAACCGCGCGCCCTCCGTGAGGTGCGCGCGCAGCTCGGACCTCACCGCGTCGAGGTCGTCCCCTCCCCAGGGGAGGTCGAGATCGTGAGGGCGGTGGTGGTGGACGACGAGGTGCGCGCCGAGGGAGGCGAGCTTCGCGGCGACGGCGAATCCGATGCCGCGCCGCCGCGAGACACCGGTGACGAGAGCGGTCCTGCCCTGCAGGGGGAGGAGTGCGGACACGGGGAGCCTTTCGATCGCGCCCGAGCGGGCCGGAGGGTGCGGGCCGGAGGGAGCGGGCCGGAGCGACGGGGATCGGGAAGGCCTCAGCCGCACTGCACGATCCCCACCGTATCGAGCCGCCGGTGGCCTCCGTCCGGCGATGAGGTGCCCCTCAGACCTGCTGGGAGATCCGCAGGCCCCGTCCCCGGGAGAAGCCGAGGCGCGAGTAGCTGTCCGCCAGCCGCTCGTCGCCGGCGACGGCCACGACGACGCCTCCCGCGGGGACCGTGGCCAGCAGCTCCCTCGTCGCGAGCAGCGCCGACAGGCGGGTCCCGGGGCGCTGCGAGAGCGCCATCACCGTCCACCGCCGCCCGGGAGGCGTCTCCGCGCCGACGGCCGCGGTGAGGGGGGTCCCGACCAGCAGGGCCCCCGCCCCCACGGCTCCGCCGAGGAGCGCCGCGAGGACCAGGACCGCGCCGAGCAGCCCCGAGAGCGCGACCCACACGGCCGCCACCACGGCCAGCAGGACGACCGGGACGGTGACGGCGATGCTCACCAGGGCGTCGGCGACCGGCCGGTAGCGCCCGAAGACGACCAGCCCGTTCCGGTCGGCCGTCTCATGGGCGGCGCGGCGGATCACGGAGGGCGCGAGCGAGAGCAGCGCCGTCGGGAAGGCCAGGACGGCGAGGACGCGGTGGCGCGTGAAGGCGCGCACCATCAGCCACGAGACGGCGGGCAGACGTCCCCATCCGACCGATGCCGACGCCGCTGCCATCGATCCAGTCTGCGCGATCGGGGAGGCGCGCGGCCACCTCGTCGGTCACCGCCGACGCGTCAGGGGGACGGGGCGGGGAGCGTGGATCGGTGCGCGTCGACAGGTCCGCTGCTCGGCACCGCTCCTGCGGGGCCGAGCGACGCGGTCGCGACGATCAACCCACGGTCGCGATGACGACCGCGGCGATCGACAGGAGGGCGCGGCAGTGGTTCCATCGCGTCCACGAGCGCCGGTAGCGGTCCCACTCCCCGGCTCCGCCGCGATCGAGGCCGCGGTTGAGCGGCACGTTGCGCAGCACGGTGAGGGCCGTGCCGGAGAGGGACGCTCCGGCGATCAGCACGTCGACCGCTGAGCCGCGGACGAGACCCGAGACGCCGAGGGCGGCCGCGGCGACGGCCGTCCCGCCGAAGAGCACGAGGAACGGACCGCGCTCCGCTCGCCTGTTGATCCGGGCCATCGTCGCCGCGGCGTCCGGAGCGCTCGCCTGCCGCAGTGCCGGCATCACCATGACCGAGAACGCCGCGTAGACCCCGGCCAGCAGCCCGGTCCCGACGACGGTGATCGTGGCGATCATCGCCGGGCCGCCGTCGCCGCGATCCGGCACGCGCGGTCCCGGACGGGCGCCCGCCCGGTACCCGCGCCGTCCTCATCGGCACCCGTGCAGCGAGATGCGGGGCGGACGGTGTGCTCGCGTGGCTCGAGGCGGGCGAGGATGCGGGAGCCGGTGCGCTCGGCGCCACCGGAGGGGAGAAAGGTCATGCCTCGATTCCACCGGTCGCTCGCCGGACGGTGAATGGGCGGGGCTCGGCTCCTCCTTCGTCAGCGTCTAGCGTGGGGCCGTGGATCCGCTCGAGCACTTCCTCTCCGGACCGCGGGCGTCGCGGGCCTTCGCTCTGCTCGTGGACATGGACGGGGCATGGGCCCTGGACGTCCGCGACGGCGCACCGCTCACCGTCGTCGCCGTGCTCGCCGGGTCGGTGCTCCTCGACGGGACCCCGCTCGGTGCGGGCGATGCGGCGCTGGTGCGCGGCCCGGAGCCGTACACCGTGTCCGATGCGGCGGGGAGCCCGCCGACGATCCGGATCGATCCCGGGCACCGGTGCGTCAGCCTCGACGGACGCGACCTCTCCGACGAGCTGCGCAACGGCGTCCGCCACTGGGGCACCGCCTCCGGCGGCGGGACGGGTCTGCTCGTGGCGTCCTACGACCGTTCCGACGAGGTGGGCGGTCTCGTGCTGCGCTCGCTCCCGCGTGTGGCGATCGTGCCGGGACACGGAGCCGTCGATCCCGTCGTCGGCCTCCTCGCCGGCGAGCTGGCCCGGGAGGGCACCGCGGGCCGGGTCGTGATCGACCGGCTCCTCGACGTGCTCACGGTCTCGACGGTGCGGCGCTGGGCCGAGCTCGCTGCTCACCGGGGGGAGACGTGGCTCACCTGCGACGACGCGGTCGTGCTCGCAGCGCTCGACCGCCTCCACTCGCGGCCCGCCGAGGCGTGGACGGTCGAGTCCCTCGCGCGGAGCGTGAACGTCTCCCGGGCCACGCTCGCCGAGCGGTTCCGGGCGGGCGTCGGCCGGCCGCCGATGGAGTACCTCGCCCGCTGGCGTCTCACCGTCGCCGCGGATCTCCTCCTCGATCCAGGCAGGACCGTCGCGTCCGTCGCCCGGGAGGTCGGCTACGAGAACGCCTTCGCCTTCAGCACCGCCTTCAAGCGGCAGGCAGGCGCGACGCCCAGCGAGTTCCGCCGGCAGCGGGCGCCGGTCCTCTGAGGAAGCGGCGCGAGGGGCGAGGCCTCAGTCCGCTGACGCCTCGTCGTCGAGCTCCTCGGCGAGCTCGTCCGCGGTCAGCCGGTCCCCGGGAACGGGCGTGCGGAAGACCGGCGCGTCCTCGTCCTCGTCCAGCGCGGGCTCCGCCTCGGCGGGAGCGGTGTCGGGCTCGAGGAGGACGTCGTCGTCGTCGACGGTGTCTCGAGCGCGATCGGCGTCGCGCGGCTCGTGTGCGGGCAGGAACGGTTCGGCCATGGACATGCTCGGAGCATGCCACCGTCGAGTAGCGAGCGGGTGAACGGATGTCCGGAGCCGCCGCTGACCGTTCCGCTCGGCGGGTCGGGCTCCGCCCGGTGCGACTCGCCGCGGGCTCGGAGGCCGACGCGGACTACTCCTCGTCCGCCCGGTAGACCTTCCGGAACGCGTCCTTGCGGGCGATCCTCCCGCCGCGGAACTCGTAGATGTCGCAGCCCCGCGTGACCTGGGGTCCGCCGTCGGGGCCGGTCCCGGTGAAGGACCAGGTGGCCGCGCCGCGCGTCCCGGCGATGAGGGGAGCCCCCTCCTCGTGCCGCTCCTGTCCGGTGTCGAAGGCGAGCATGAGCGCGAATCCCTCGCGGACCTGCTCCTTGCCCGTCCAGGTGCGGCCGGGCTCGGGGCCGACGGACGCGCCGTACACGCAATCGTCGGTCATGTGACTCATCAGCGCTTCGAGGTCGTGGCGGGTCCAGGCGTCGCTGAACGCGGCCAGCACCTCGGGCGTCATCTCGCTCGTGCTGGTCTCGGTCGAAGAGGAGTCGTCCATGTGCGGGCCTCGGTCCTTCTGATCGGTGGACCGTCGTCGGTCGCTCTGCGACCGTGGCAGGTGAGCGGCCGCAGTGGCAACGCCCTCTAGCGGTCATGTCCGGAAGCGGACGGCCGGCGGATCAGCGGTCCGTCGACCCGCCGACCAGCGGGTGAGCGCGACGGCGGGGGGCGGTGCACTGCGGGCGGCGGGAGCGGCCGCCGAGGCGACCCGCTCCACCGGGCACTGCCGCGTCCCGATGCTGAGCCCCTTCGTGAAGGCCGTGCCGAAGTCGGACGCGGGCCGGTCCTCCTCCGCCTCCTCGGTCGCGGCCCCCGGGTCGCCCGCGGCGGCCGGATGCTAGGCGCTCGCCGCCTCGTCCGCCACCTCCTCCCCGCCGACCGGCGCCGACGCGCAGGATGAGGAGCACCGGTCGCGGCGGGCACCGACTCCGCACCCGACCGGCACCGAGACCGCCACGAGCCCGCGCCGGCGGGAGGACAGCGAGAGCACCATGGGATTCTGGGGACCGACCGACGAGACCCGCGGCACGCGCCCGGTCGACGAGCCGCTCGGCGAGCTGGAGCTCGTGCACGCCTTCACCAGCGGGCCGATGCCCACCGGCGTCAGCGTCTCGCACACCGGGCGGATCTTCGTGAACTTCCCCAAGTGGGGAGACGAGGTCCCGGCCACGGTCGTGGAGCTGGTCGACGGAGCGGCGGTGCCCTACCCGGACGAGGCCTGGAACACGCCGTCGGGAATCGACGACGCCGGCGCCCTCGTCTCGGTGCAGAGCATCGTCGTCGATCCGGCCGACCGGCTCTGGATGCTCGACACCGGCAGCCCGATGTTCGAGCCGACGAAGAAGGGCGGCCCCAAGCTCGTCCGCATCGACCTGGCGACCGACACCGTCGAGCAGGTGATCGTCCTCGAGCCGGACGTCGCCCTGCCGACCACCTACCTCAACGACGTGCGCTTCGATCTGCGGCGCGGCATCGCCTACATCACCGACTCGGCCGACTCCGGCCCGAACGGGATCATCGTCGTCGACCTCGAGGCGGGGACCGCCTGGCGCCGCCTGCACGACCACCCGAGCACGAAGGCGCTCACTCCTCCGGAGCTCGTGCCGATGGCCGAGGGCCGCGTGCTGATGAAGCGCCCGGCCGACGGCGACCCTCAGCCGGTGACGATGGGCGCCGACGGCATCGCGATCTCGGCCGACGGCGAGCGCCTCTGGTACTGCCCGCTCGCCTCCCGCCGCTGGTTCAGCGTGGCGACGGCGGCCCTGGTCGACCGGTCGGTGCCGGACGAGGACGTCGCGGCGACCGTCGTCGACGAGGGCGACAAGGGCGGGGGAGCGGACGGCCTCGAGACGGATGCGCTGGGCCGCTTCTACGCCACGAGCTACGAGAACAACGCGATCGTCCGCCGTCGCACCGACGGCACGATGGAGACGATCGTGCACGACGAGCGGCTGCTCTGGCCCGACACGATGTCGATCGCGACGGACGAGCACCTGTACGTCACCGCGAACCAGCTGCACCGCCAGGCCGATTACCAGGGCGGCACGGATCTGCGGACGTACCCGTACTCGCTGTTCCGGGTGCGGATCGGCGCGGGGCCGGTTCTCCTGCGCTGAAGGCCCCCGCCCGGTCTCCTGCGCCGAGATCCGCAGCGCGGATCAGCGCCAGTGGACGAGCTCCGTGCGGAGGGTCGCGCGGGCGCGGGCGAGCAGCCCGCGGACGGTCGAGGTCGAGAGGCCCAGCTCGTGCGCGATCGCGTCGTAGCTGCACTGCTCCAGCTGGCGCAGCTCCCAGCAGCGGCGCTGGGCCGGGGGCATCGCGGCGAGCACCCGGTTGGCGTCGGCGGCGAGCGATCCGCAGTGCGCGGCGTGTTCCGGGTCGTCGGCGGCGGAGGCGGGGAACTCGTCGTCCAGCTCGGCTCGCAGCCGCGAGACGCTGGAGCGGAGTCGGTCGACGCTGCGGCGGCGGGCGGTCGTGACGAGCCAGCCTGCGATGGTCTCGCCGTCGATCACGCTGTCCACGTGGGTCCACGCCGCGAGGAACGTCTCCTGCACCACGTCGTCGACGTCGGCGCTGCTGCGGAGGGTGCGGGCGGCCGTCGCGCGGAGCAGCGCGGTGTAGCGGCGGACGATGGTGGCGAACGCGCGGTCGTCGCCCTCCGCGGCGCGGATGACGAGCATCCGGTCCGAGTCGGGCTCGAGCAGTGCGAGCGGCGGCGCAGCGAGGGTCGAGGGGCGGGCCCTCGGGGGGCGTGCGGGGGTGGTGGCGGTGAGCATGCGGACTCCGGTCGACTTGATGTGTACGCATGATTCGAAGGCGCGCTCCCGCCCGGTTTCCCGGGGCGGGACCCCAGTGGGAGGGGCAGGTCTGTCCGGTTTCCGGGGACGTCAGCGCCGCCGCGACCACCAGCGGCGGGACCGCTCCGGCTCGGCGGCCGCCCGGGCCTCGGCCTCGGCGGCGCGATCGGCGCGCCGCTGCGACCAGGCGGCGACCTCCTCGTCGACGTCCCGGAGCGGGGTGACGACGGGCGGCCCACCCAGCAGCTGGCGGCGCGCCTCGATCACCCGCGTGTTGAAGTCGGCGAGCTCGGCGCGCACCTCCTCCTCGCGGTGCAGGCGGTCGAGGCGCTCGTCGAGCGCGCGGTCCTCGGCGCGGAGGAGGAAGGCGGCCGGGCCGATACCGGTGAGGTTCTCGCGCTCGATCTTGCGGCGGATCCACCAGTCCGGGTCGTGGGCCGCGCCCAGGTCCGGAAGCGGCTTCCCCGATCCCGGCAGGTCGTCGAAGTCGCCGCGGCGGATCGCGAGCTGGATCGCCGTCTCGACGAACGCGGCCCGCTCGAGCGGATCCTCCGGCAGGGCGGGCTGCTCCGCCTCGTCCTCGCCCGTGGCGCCGGCCCGGTACCGGGCGGCGCGCTCCCTCGCATCCGACATCCCTCCACGCTAGATCGGGCTCCTCGCCGCGGGCAACCACCCCTCCCGCCGTCTCCGTGGTCGGTGGGGCTCCGCGGGTCGACATCGGCGGACCGGCGTGCGTAGTATCGATACTCGATAACATCGACGATCGATAAGGAGTCCATCATGACGAGTGTCATCCCCAGCGGACCGGTCCGGGAGCGTCCGCGCGTGTTCCGGGTGGCGAGAGCGGTCCTGCTCATCGTCGCGGTCTTCTCCGTGCTGACCGCGCTCCTGCAGACCTGGACCGTCACCACCGGGCGGACCCTGCTGGTCTTCGGGGGAGCGGACGGCCGCCTCCCGCTCCGGAGCCTCCCGCAGCTGCTGCAGGCCGAGCCGCGCGAGGGCACCGCGCCCACGCTCGCCGACGCCGCCCTCTCCCTCCGCCTGCTCGGTGCGCTGCCGAGCCTCCTCCAGGCGGTCACGATCGTCCTCGCCACGGTCTTCCTCCTGCGGGTCCTCCGCGGCATCGCGGCCGGACGCCCGTTCGACCCCTTCGTCCTCGCGAACTGGCGCCGTCTGAGCCTCGCCCTGCTGATCGGAGGAGTGGCCCAGGGCCTCGCCGACACCGCGGCGGGCCTGTACCTCAGCTCCGGCATCGGCCTGCTCTTCGGCGCCGGCCGGGTGAGCGACGAGCAGCGCGACACGTTCCTCGGCGGCGACTACCAGGCCATCGGGACGAACCTCCCGCAGTGGCCGGTCCCCGTCCTGCTCGCCGGCGTGGTGGCCCTCGCCCTGACGGCGGCGTTCCGCGCCGGCGCGAAGCTCGAACGGGACGTCGACGGCGTTGTCTGAGCCCGCCGACGACGAGAGGCACCGGATCGACTGCCACCTCGGAGCAGTGCTGGCCGAGCGCGGCGTGACCCTCACCGCCCTCTCTGCCCGCACCGGCATCACGATGGCGAACCTCTCCATCCTCAAGAACAACCGCGCCCGCGCGATCCGCTTCACGACGCTGACGCTCATCTGCGACGCACTCGACTGCACCCCGCAGGAGCTGTTCTCGATCCGGGCCGTCGACGAGCGGGGGTAGCGGCGGGCGGATCGGCCAGGGGATCTCTGCGGGGCCGATGGTGTGGACGCCGTCCGATCGGATCGTCGATCGAGCAGGACTCAGTCGCGCTCCACGTCCGCCCCTCCTGGGATCGGCCGGAGCTCCCCGGAGCTCGCTGTCGTCCCGACCCATGGATGAGCCTCACCAGCGCGGTCGGCGGCCTCGGCCATCGACCGTCCACAGGGGTGCGAGCTCGTCAGCGAGACCGTCGAATGCGCCTCCGGTGGATGCCGGCGGCTGCTCGCGGTCGTCCCGCCCGAGGCGATGACTCCCGAGCAGTTGTCGCGCGAGCGCGGAACGACCCCGCAGACCCGCATCGCGGGAACCCTCCGGGACCCTCGCTCCATCTCGGTGGCTTCCACCGTCGAGGGGCCCCTCCTGAAGATCCGGGCCGACTACTGGTCCCAGGAGTACATCCCCTGGGGACGTATGCGAAGCGTCCTCGTGCGTGCTTCCGCGAACCGGTCCCGTCGCGCTGTGCGATCTCCCTGAGACGGCGGCGGTGTACCCGTCGACGAGGCCGCCGGTCATCGTCCCCGCGAGGAGCGCCCGCATCAGACCCGCACCGACGACGAACACGTCGATCGACCCGGGGTTCCCGAACGGGAGACGGACCGTGATGCACGTCTGGTCGTGCTGAGCGGCGGTCAGCGGTCGAGGACTTGACGAATGACGAGGACTCGGTTCTCCGTCGACTCCCGCCCGACCGGGTCGAACCCGCTCGCCGTCATCACTGAGACCCTGCTCGAGCCGGTCGGCGTGCTCGTGCGCGCCGCGCTGCGGCCGCGTCCCGCCCGCTCAGTCCAGCGGGTAGCCCGGCAGCCCGTCGATGCTGACCGCGTTCCGCGTGGCGCGGTACTCGGCCATGCCGTCGGGGCCCTTCTTCTCGGCCTGGAGGAGGAGCAGGTCGCGCTCGCCGACCGGCTCCATCACCGGCACGCCCCAGCCGCACGCGTCGCTGATGCGGGTGAGCTCGACGGTGACGACCGCGCGAGTGCTCGGGTGCTCGGGGTGCTGCTCCGCGACCTCGGTGAACGCCTCCGAACCGGGCAGGTGCACGGAGCCGGTGCCGTGCAGGCGGACGATGCGCGGACGCGATCCGAACGACGCGAACATCAAGCACACGCGCCCGTTCTCGCGCAGGTGCGCGATCGTCTCGACTCCGCTGCCCGTGTAGTCGACCCAGCCGACCCGCCGCGGGCCGAGGATCGAGAACGAGTCGTGGCCGCGCGGCGACATGTTGACGTGCCCGTCCGCGGCGAGGGGCGCGGTGGCGACGAACCACATCGGCTGCTCGTGGATCCAGGAGCAGAGGCTCTCGTCGATCTCGTCGTAGACGTGCGCCACGGGGTCAGGCCCCGGCCGCGCGGCGGACCAGCTCGGTGACGGCGGCGCGCGTCTCGGCGTCGGCGGAGACGAGCGCGTAGGCGGTCGGCCAGATCGTGCCGTCGTCGAGCTGGGCGCCGTCCTGGAAGCCGAGGGTCGAGTAGCGCGTGCCGAACTTCGCGCCGGGCTGGAAGAAGACGATCGCCTTGCCGTCCGAGCGCGCGTAGGCGGGGAAGCCGTACCAGGTCTTCGGGAGGAGATCGGGGGCGGTCTCGCCGACGACCTCGTGGAGCATCTGGGCGATCGGCCGCTCCTCGTCGGTCATCGCGGCGATCGCGGCCTCCGCGTCCCTGCGGTCGGCGTCGGCCTTGTCGGCGCTCTTCTGCCGCTTCGCCTCCGCCCGCAGCTCGGCCGCGCGCTGCTTCATCGCCGCGCGCTCGTCCTTCGAGAAACCGTCTTCGGAGGCCATGTCCGCCCGTCCCGTCCGTCTGCGGCTCCCGGTCCGGGAGCGTCCCCGCACATCGTGGCAGCGCCGCACTCGCCGCACAACGGCGGGAGCGAGCGCGAACGCGCGCCCCGGAAGCCCAGCCTCCGCGGTTAGCGTGGGCGGATGCGCCTCCTCCTGATCCGCCACGGCCAGACCCCCTCCAACGTCGCCGGGCTCCTCGACACCCGCATCCCCGGACCCGGGCTCACCGACCTCGGCCGCACCCAGGCCGCGGCACTGCCCGGTCGGCTCGTCGGCGAGGGGATCGGCGCGCTGCTCGTCTCGACGATGGTCCGCACCCACGAGACGGCCGCCCCTCTCGCCGCGGCCCTCGGGCTCGAGCCGATCGAGCGCGACGGCATCCGCGAGGTCGCGGCCGCGGGGCTCGAGATGCGCGGCGACGACGCGGCGGTCGAGGAGTACATGGGCACGGTCTTCCGCTGGGCCGGCGGCGAGACGTCGATCCGGCTGGCGGGCGGCGAGACGGGCGACGAGTTCGCGGCGCGCTACGACGCGGTGGTGGCGGAGGCGGAGGCGCTCGGGCACGAGGTCGTCGCGCTGGTCAGCCACGGCGCGGCCATCCGCTGCTGGGCGGGTCTGCGCTCCCTCGACCTCGATGCGCGCTTCATCGCCGACCACCTGCTCGACAACACCGGCGTCGTCGTCCTCGAGGGCTCGGGCGACGCGTGGACGCTCGTGTCCTGGCAGGGCGAGCCCGTCAGCGGAGTCGGCGCGGCGGCCCCCTCGGGCCCGGCGGGCGAGACCACCGTCTGAGCGACAGGGCCTCCTCGCCGGTCGAGCAGCCGCGCGGCGGCGGATGGAGACCGGCCGGAACGAGCGCCGCCGGCCGCGCCACCACGGTAACGATCGCGCAACACTCCGGAAACCAGCTCCGACCAGCACATTCACTTGCGCTGATCGGTTCACCGCCACCCCTGGACACGCCTCCGCAATTGTCCGACGTTTGCCCCTCGGCGGCTCCGCGGCTACCGTGGTCGGCGGTCCTCACGGGCCCCGATGAACCGGTCCGCGCTCGCACGGCGTCCCCCAGGACGCGCCGCGATCGTACGGTCAACGGGAGTGGAGGCGGCCCCGAGGCCGCCTCGGACGCTCTCGCCTCCACCCCCTGCCGCGCTGAGCGGCGGGACGCACGCGGAGGCTCGACGCACGGCTGTCCCACGCTCCCGACCCGGCACCACGAGATGAGCGCAGGGCGTCGTCCCTGCGCGCCGACGGAGTGTACGTGCACCAGAACCAGCAGACCATCAGCGAGCCCCGGAGCGAGGCGGGCGCCGATCCCGCGACCCCCGCTCTCGAGGCCCGCCACCTCTTCAAGGTGTTCGGCCGGAAGCCCGACGAGGTCGTCCGCCGACTGGGCGAGGGCGCCGACCGCGGCGAGCTCGCCGGACTCGGCACGGCCGCGGTGATCGACGCGTCCTTCACCGTGCGCCGCGGCGAGATCTTCGTCGTGATGGGCCTCTCCGGCTCCGGGAAGTCCACCCTCATCCGCATGCTGAACGGGCTCCAGGAGCCCTCCGCGGGCGAGGTCCTGATCGAGGGCTCCACCATCACCGGCGTCTCCGAGGCGGAGCTGCGCCGCGTGCGCCGCTCGTCGGTGTCGATGGTGTTCCAGCACTTCGCGCTCCTCCCGCACCGCACCGTGCTCGACAACGTCGCGTACCCGCTCGAGATCCAGGGCGTCCCCGCGGCCGAGCGCCGCGAGCGGGCGATGCTCGCGGTCGAGCGCGCCGGTCTCGCCGGCTGGCACGAGAAGATGCCCGACGAGCTCTCCGGCGGCATGCGCCAGCGCGTCGGCCTCGCCCGGGCGCTCGCCGCCGACACCGACATCCTGCTGATGGACGAGGCGTTCTCGGCGCTCGACCCGCTGATCCGCCGCGAGATGCAGGAGCAGCTGATCGAGCTGCAGCACGAGCTCGGCAAGACCATCGTCTTCATCACGCACGACCTCAACGAGGCCATGTTCCTCGGCGACCGCATCGCGGTGATGCGCGACGGCCGCATCGTCCAGATCGGCACCCCGGAGGAGATCCTCACCGACCCGGCGAACGACTACGTCGCCCAGTTCGTGCAGGACGTCGACCGCGCCCGCGTGCTCACCGCCTCCGCCGTGATGGAGCCCGCCCGCTCCGTGGTCACCCTGGCGGCCGGTCCCCGCGCCGCGCTCCGGAGCATGCGCGACCTGCAGACCTCGGCCGCGTTCGTGGTCGGCGGCGGACGACGCCTGCTGGGCACGGTCCGCGACCGCGACGTGATCGAGCAGGTGCGCCGGAGCACCGGCGACCTCTCGGCGGTCCTCGCCTCCGACGTCGTCACCGTCGGTCCGGACACCGCCCTCAGCGAGGTCATCGAGCCCGCCGTCGAGTCGGCGCTGCCGGTCGCCGTGGTCGACGCCGACGGGCGTCTGCTCGGAGCGATCCCGCGGGTGACCCTGCTCGCGGCGCTCGGCAACGTGCCCGCCCGCACCGGCGAGCACCCGGTGATCGAGCCGCCCGCCACCGTCTCGACCGAGGTCGTCACCGCGACCCTGCACGCGACCGGAGGCCCCGTCGACGACGCCGTCCTCGCGGCGGACGGAGGTGCACGATGACCGATCTCGGATTCCGCCTCCCGCTCGGCGCCCTCGCCGAGGGTGCCGTCGATGTCCTCACGCAGACCTTCCAGCCGGTCTTCGACCTGCTGCGCACCGTCTTCGGCGCCCTCTACTCCGGCGTCGACCTCGTCCTCGCGACACCGCCCTTCTGGGTGATCGTCGCCTTCCTCGCCGTACTGGCCTACGCCGTCCGCGGCTGGGTCTTCGCGGCCGGCACCGCCGTGGGGCTCCTGCTGATCGTGGGGGTCGACCAGTGGGAGAACGCGATGGACTCCCTCGCGCTGGTGCTCGTCGCCTCCGTGATCGCCATCGCGCTGAGCGTGCCGCTGGGCGTGCTCGCCGCGCGCAACCGCACGGCCTCCGCGGTCATCCGGCCCGTGCTCGACCTGATGCAGACGATGCCGGCCTTCGTCTACCTGATCCCCGCGCTGATCCTGTTCCGGGTCGGAGTGGTGCCGGGCATCGTCGCGACCATCGTGTTCGCCATGGCGCCGGGCGTCCGGCTCACCGAGCTGGGCATCCGCGGCGTCGACCCGGAGCTCGTCGAGGCGGGGGAGTCGTTCGGCTCCTCGAAGTGGCGGATCCTCCGCCAGATCCAGCTGCCGCTGGCGCTGCCCTCGATCCTGGCGGGCCTCAACCAGGTCATCATGCTCTCGCTCTCGATGGTCGTCATCGCGGGCATGGTCGGCGCCGGAGGGCTGGGCGGCGACGTCGTCGCGAGCCTCAACCGGATCGATGTCGCGCTCGGCTTCGAGGCGGGCATCTCCGTCGTGATCCTCGCGGTCGTCCTCGACCGGATGACCGGCGCGCTGGGCTCGCCCTCGCCGGCGAGGGTCGCCCGGGCGAAGAACCGCCGCGCCGTCGTGGCGACCCGTTCGGCCGTCGGCGTCGTCTCGATCGGCCTGGTCGCGTCCCTCGGAGCCGCGACCCTCGCCGCTCCCGCCACCGCCGCCTCCGTCGACAACGGCGACCGCACCGACGTGACCGTCGCCGTGTTCCAGGGCTGGGACGAGGGGATCGCCGTCTCCGCTCTGTGGGAGGCGGTGCTCGAGGAGCAGGGCTACGACGTGACCCTGCAGAACGCCGACGTCGCCCCCGGCTTCCAGGGCCTCTCGACGGGCGACTACGACCTCGCCCTCGACACCTGGCTGCCGCTCACCCACGCCCGGTACGTCGAGCAGTACGGCGACTCGATCGTCGACCTGGGCGCGTGGAACGACGAGGCGAAGCTGACCATCGCGGTCAACGAGGACGCCCCGATCGACTCCCTCGAGGAGCTCGCCGCCGAGCCGGGCGTCGTCGGCAACCGCCTGATCGGCATCGAGCCCGGCTCCGGTCTCAACAAGACGACGACCGAGGACGTCATCCCCGGCTACGGCCTGGAGGGGATGGACTACCTCACCTCCTCGACGCCGGCCATGCTCCAGGAGCTCTCGAGCGCGACCGCCGCGGGCGAGAACATCGCCGTCACGCTCTGGCGCCCGCACTGGGCCTACGACGCCTTCCCGGTCAAGGACCTCGAGGACCCGAAGGGCCTGCTCGGGCAGGCGGAGGGGATCCACTCCTTCGGCTCGGCCGCGTTCGACGCGGACTACCCGACGATGAGCCGCTGGATCCGCGACTTCCGGATGGACTCGAAGACGCTCTACTCGCTCGAGAACGCGCTGTTCAACGACGGGGCCGACGACCGCTCCGCCGCCCTCGCCGCGTGGATGGACGAAAACCGGGAGTACGTCGACACGCTGATCACCTGATCCGCCACCACGACGAAGGCCGAGAGGCCGGGCGGCCCCGGACCAGGGCTGTCCCGGCCTCTCGGCCTTCGTCGAGCAAGGGTCAGGCGGCGCTGACCCGGCGTCCCGCGGTGGCGCGGACCAGGAGGGTGACCACCAGCACCACGGCGGCGGCGACCAGCGCGGCGATCCCGGCGGGGACCGAGACGAGCTCGCCGGCGAAGCGGCCGACGGCGACCCAGGAGAGTCCCCAGACGAGCGAGAGCATCGGGGCGATGCGGCCGCGGCCGGTGACCGCGATCAGGAGTCCGACGAGCGCGGCGACGGCGAGGACGACGACCGCCCAGACCGCGGCGCCCGGACCGTCCGCGCTGCCGACTCCCGCGCCGACGAGCCCGGCGGTGACGTTCGCGGCCGTGGCCACGCACACCCAGCCGAGGTAGAGCCCGAAGGTGCCGTCCGTCACGATCGCGTCGACCACTCCGGCCGACCGGGTGGTCCGCAGGATCACGAAGATGCGCGCGAGCACGGCGAGCAGCAGGGCGATCACGACGACGCTGAGCGTCAGGAAGCCGGCCTGGACGACCAGGATCCACGCGGCGTTCAGGAGGAGGCTCGCGGCGGCCCAGTAGCCCAGCCGGCGGTGGCGGGTGCGGGCGGTCTGCGAGGGCAGGAACTGCCAGATCGCGTAGGCGATGAGGCCGGTGTAGATGACGCTCCAGATCGCGAAGGCGGGGCCGTCGGGAGCGATGGGGGTCGAGGACGCGGTCAGGGCGCCGCCGGCCGCGTTCTGGATCTGCGTGCCGCCCGCGGCGCCCGAGCCGATGAACGAGCCGATGAGGGCGAGCACCGCGCTCACGGCGACGACGACCTGGCGGATCCGGTCGGCGCGGTCGGGGGTTCGTGTGGCGGTCATGTCGCTCCTCCATTAGTCAGCTGGCTTAGTAATGAGAGTAGCGCGATTCCGCTCCCCGTCCACTGGGGCTTGCGGCGAGGCCTCGACCCTGGAGAGGGCCGGGGCCGGATTCTCAGGCGCGGGCGGCCGCGTACTGCTCGCGGATCACGGGGCGGTGGTCCGGCGCGGGCTCGGCCACCGAGGTGACGGTCCACGTCGGACGCGATCCTGTCAGCGCCCAGGCGGCCTGCACGGCGGCACCGTCGGCCACGTACTCGCCGGGCGTCGGCACCTGCACGGGCACGTCGAACACCTGCGATGCAGCGAGCTGCACGGCGCGGTTCTGCGCGGCTCCGCCGATGAGGAGGATGCGCCGCGCCTCCACTCCCTGCGCGCGAACGGCGTCGAGGCCGTCGGCCAGTCCGCAGAGCATGCCCTCGATCGCCGCGCGGGCGAGGTTCGGCCGCGTGGTCGAGGCGATGGTCATCCCGTGCAGGCTCGCGGTCGCGTCCGGCAGGTTCGGCGTGCGCTCGCCCTCGAAGTAGGGGACCAGCACGAGGCCGTCGGCACCCGGCTCCGCCTCGAGCGCCAGTGCGGCGAACTCGTCGAAGTCGCTGCCGAGCAGGGTCGCGGTCGAGGCCAGCACGCGCGCGGCGTTGAGCGTCGCGACCAGCGGCAGGAAGCGCCCGCTCGCGTCGGCGAAGCCGGCGACGGTCCCGGAGGCGTCGCGCACCGGGTCGTCCGTGACGGCGAAGACGGTGCCGCTCGTGCCGATGCTGACGACCACGTCGCCGGGGCCGGCGCCGAGGCCGAGCGCGGCGCCCGCGTTGTCGCCCGCGCCGGGGCCGACGACGAGTCCGCTCTCGGTGCGGCCCGCCTCCTCCGAGGGGCCGAGCACGCGGGGGAGCAGCGGGCGGTGGCCGAGGGCGCGCTCGAGCAGGTCGAGGTCGTAGCCGTCCGCTCCCCAGTACGAGGTGCCGGACGCGTCCGACCGGTCGGTCGTGAGGGCGTCGAGCTGCGGACCGCGGGCGGAGTCGGGGCCGTAGCCGAGCAGGCGCCAGGTCAGCCAGTCGTGGGGGAGCGCGACGGCGGCGACACGGGCGGCGTTCTCGGGTTCGGCGTCGCGCAGCCAGCGGAGCTTGGTGGCGGTGAAGGAGGCGACCGGCACCGATCCGGTCCGCTCCGCCCAGGCCCCGGCTCCGAGCTCCTCGATGAGCGCGGCGGCGGCGGGCGCGCTGCGGGTGTCGTTCCAGAGCAGAGCGGGGCGGATGACGGCGCCGCTCTCGTCGAGGACGACCATGCCGTGCTGCTGGCCGCCGACCGAGATCGCGGCGACGTCGTCGAGCCCGCCGGCGTCGGCGAGGGCGAGCTGCAGCGCCTCCCACCACGCGGCCGGATCGACCTCGGTGCCGTCCGGGTGGCTCGCCCGGCCGGTGCGCACCACGGCGCCGGTGTCGAGGTCGCGGACGACCACCTTGCAGCTCTGGGTCGACGAGTCGATCCCTGCGACGAGCGTCATCGCTGTCCTCTTTCGTTGGGGGGTTCGGGTTCGGGCGTCCGGTGCGGAACCGGGCCGGATGCAGGAGAACGGACGAGATCCCGTGCCGGTGCAGGGGATCTCGTCCGTCTCAGGTCGTCCCGCGGCGGACCGCGGGCTCAGGAGGTGCGGGTCAGCCGCGGGCGCCGAGCAGGTGCTCGGTGGCCAGCTGCTGCAGGCGCACGAAGCCGAAGCCCTTGCCGCCGAGGTAGGCGTCGGCGTCGAACGACTCGTACGAGGCGGTGTCCGCGAGCAGGTCGTCGTACGACTCGCCCTCGTTCAGCGTCGGGGTGGAGAGCTCGGCGACCTTCGCGGCTGCCAGCGCCTCCTGCACCTCGGGGTCGGCGCGGAAGGCCGCGGCGCGCTCCTTGAGCAGCAGGTAGGTGCGCATGTTCGCGGCGGCCGAGTCCCAGACTCCGGTCTCGTCCTCGGTGCGCGAGGGCTTGTAGTCGAAGTGGCGCGGGCCGTCGTAGGCCGGGACGCCGCCGGGGCCGCCGTTCTCGAGGAGGTCGACGAGCGAGAACGCGTTGTGCAGGTCGCCGTGGCCGAAGACCAGGTCCTGGTCGTACTTGATACCGCGCTGGCCGTTGAGGTCGATGTGGAAGAGCTTGCCGTGGTACAGCGCCTGGGCGATGCCGGCGGTGAAGTTCAGGCCCGCCATCTGCTCGTGGCCGACCTCGGGGTTCACGCCGACGAGCTCGGGGCGCTCGAGGGAGTCGATGAACGCGATCGCGTGGCCGAGCGTCGGAAGCAGGATGTCGCCGCGGGGCTCGTTCGGCTTGGGCTCGATGGCGAAGCGGATGTCGTAGCCCTTGTCGGTGACGTAGTCGCCGAGCAGGTTGACGGCCTCGCGGTAGCGCTCGAGCGCGGCGCGGATGTCCTTCGCGGAGTCGTACTCGGCGCCCTCGCGGCCGCCCCACATGACGAACGTCTTCGCGCCCAGCTCGGCGGCGAGGTCGATGTTGCGGAGGACCTTGCGCAGCGCGAAGCGGCGGACGTCGCGGTCGTTCGAGGTGAAGCCGCCGTCCTTGAAGACCGGGGCGCTGAAGAGGTTGGTGGTGACCATCGGCACGATGAGGCCGGTGGACTCCAGCGCGCCCTTGAGGCGGTCGATCTGGGTCTGGCGCTCGGCGTCGGTGGAGCCGAAGGCGAACAGGTCGTCGTCGTGGAAGGTGAGGCCGTACGCGCCGAGCTCGTCGAGCTTCTCGACCGCGTGGACGACGTCGAGCGGCTCGCGGGTCGGGCCGCCGAACGGGTCCGTCCCGTTGTAGCCGATGGTCCAGAGGCCGAACGAGAACTTGTCGGCGCGGGTGGGGGTCAGGGACATGGGATCCGAATCCTTTCCGGCGACGTCGCCGAATTGTTGTTGAGCCCAACATATCCCCTGAGGGTCGGGAGGCGCAACGCGCGGAAGGCCCGGCGCGTCGCCCTCCGGCCCCTCGCGGGTGCCGCCCGCTCATGCCGCGGAACCGCTCGCGGAGCGGGCCGGCGCCCGGGGAGGTCGTCGCGAGGATCGCTTGCGCAAGCGCTTCGACTGTGCGTACAGTCGCTCCAGCACGACCGGTCGAAGCGCTTCGAAGCCCGACCGCGACCGACGACGACGTCCGGCAGGAGGAGCCATGGCGACCATCCACGACGTGGCCCGCGCTGCCGGAGTCTCGATCAGCACCGTCTCCTACGCCCTCTCCGGCAAGCGCTCGATCGCCGCCTCCACCCGGCAGCGCGTCGACGACGCGGTGCGCCAGCTCGGCTACCGGCCCCACGCGGGAGCCCGGATGCTCGCCGGGGCGCGGACCCACATCCTCGCCCTCTCCGCCCCGATGCGCGGCGAGCTGCATCTGCCGACCCACATGCGCTTCGTCACCGAGGTGCTGGAGCGCGCCCGGGAGTCGGACTACGACGTCCTGCTGCTCGTCACCGACGAGGCCTCCAGCGGCATCGGGCGCGTGTCCTCCTCCTCGCTCGTCGACGGCATCGTCCTGATGGGCGTCGACGACGACGACGACCGCGCCGAGCTGATCCGCGCGGCCGGGGTCCCCGCCACCTTCATCGGCGTGCCCGCCGACTCCCACGATCTCGCCTGCGTCGACCTCGACTTCGCCGAGGCCGCCCGCCAGAGCGTCCGCCGGCTCGCCGAGCTGGGCCACCGCTCGCTCGGCCTGCTCGAGCACCCGCAGTCCTACACCGACCGCAACGCCGGCTTCGTCCGCCGCTTCGACGAGGCGTTCCGCGCCGAGGCCGCAGCGCTCGGAGTCGAGATCGCGGTCGAGCGCCCGCACATCGGCCGCCCGAGCGCATCGGCCGCGATCGACGCGATCCTCGCCGCACCCGTCCCGCCGACCGCGCTCGTGCTGCACTGCAACGAGCCCGTGGCGGAGGCGGCGATCGAGCGCGTCCTCGAGCGCGGCCTCTCCGTCCCCGGCGACCTGTCGATCCTGGCGGCCTGCGCCAGCTACGACGGCGGCGCCCTCCCGGTCCCCACCAGCAGTCTTCCCCTCCCGTTCGACGCGATGTGCCGAGCGGCCGTCGCGCGGACCCTCCAGCAGATCGACTCCGGCCGCACCGTCGGCGTCGAGCTGCTCCCGCCCTCCTACGTCGACCGCGGATCCCTCGCGGTCGCTCCGACCGGCGCTCCGGTGCCGGCGGTCCCGTCCGGCACTCCCGCGCCGGCCTCCCTCTAGTCCTCCACCCTCTTCCCGCCCGCTCCGGCTCTGCGCGGTGTCGAAACGCTTCGACACCGCGCCTCCGCGAGAGAGCGCTCCCTGCACCACCTCCGCAGCACCACCGCACCGTTCGAAGGAGAACCACCGCAATGTCGCTCCGATCCCGCTCCGCCTTCCACCGCCCGACCGCCGGTCTCAGCCGGCGCAACCTCCTCGCCGGAGGAGTCGGCCTCAGCGCGATGTTCGCGCTGGCCGCCTGCTCCGGTGGCGGTTCCGACGCCGGCTCCGACGCGCTCTCGACCACGGTCGACGGCGCCGGCCGCACCCTCACGCTCTGGGACTTCGAGACGCCCGACAGCGACCGCGGCATCGCCTGGCTCGCCGCCCGCGACATCTTCACCCAGGAGACGGGGGCCGAGATCGCGTACGAGTTCAAGGCCTTCGAGCAGCTGCGCACCGGCGCCAGCCAGATCTTCAACTCCAACTCGGCGCCCGACGTCGTCGAGTACAACAAGGGCAACGCGACCAGCGGACTCCTCTCGAGCCAGGGCCTGCTCACCAACCTCGACGAGGCGGTCGCGTTCTACGGCTGGGACTCGCTGATCCCCGGCGCGCTGCAGACCACCGCGAAGTACGACGAGAACGGGATCATGGGCTCCGGCTCCTGGTACGGCATCCCCAACTACGGCGAGTTCACCTTCGTCTACTACAACAAGGACGCCTTCGCCGCGAACGGCCTCGAGGTCCCCACCACCTACGAGGAGTTCACGGCCGTCCTCGACGCCTTCGTGGCCAAGGGGATCACCCCGCTGGCCGAGGCCGGCGCCGAGTACCCGCTGCAGCAGCTCTTCTACCAGCTCGCGCTGCTGAAGGCCGACCGCTCCTGGATCACCGACTACCAGACCTACACGGGCGAGGTCGACTTCGAGGACGCGGCCTGGAGCTACGCGGCCGACCAGCTGAAGACCTACGTCGACAAGGGCTACTTCTCGGCCGACGCCTCCGGGCTGAAGGCGGAGGACGCGGGCACGGCGTTCATCTCGGGCGAGTACCCGATCTTCTTCTCGGGCTCCTGGTGGTTCGGCCGCTTCAAGACCGAGATCACCGGATTCGAATGGGACACGTTCCTCTTCCCGGGCGCCGAGT
Organism: Rathayibacter sp. AY2B9; assembly: GCF_002931595.1. Taxonomy (NCBI): domain Bacteria; kingdom Bacillati; phylum Actinomycetota; class Actinomycetes; order Micrococcales; family Microbacteriaceae; genus Rathayibacter; species Rathayibacter sp. AY2B9. Next base: position 4,542 of record NZ_PSUB01000023.1, on the reverse strand, counting down.
TCACGATGGGCTCCGCCGGCAACCACTGGGTGATCCCGGAGACGGCGAAGAACAAGGACCTCGCCTACAAGTGGATCGACATCACGATGCGACCCGAGATCCAGAACCTCATCGGCAACAACGGAGGCATCCCGCTGGTCGTCGACGAGAGCGCCATCACCGACGAGAAGAGCAAGGCGCTGCTCTCGCAGTGGAAGACGGTCGTCGACGGCGACCAGCTCTCCTTCTACCCCGACTGGCCCACCGCGACCTTCTACGACGACCTGGTCGCCGCCACGCAGGAGCTCATCAACGGCTCCTCCGACGAGTCCGCCATGCTCTCCGACCTCCAGGCCAAGTACGACGACGGAGTCGCCGACATCACGTGACGCGGAAGCGTCACGTGATGTCGGCCACGGCGGCCGGCCCCGCGCCTGCAGGCGCGGAACGGCCGTGGAAGACCTGAGGACGTGACGGCGACCCCTCGAGGGGGTCGCACGAACACCGCCGAGCCTCCACCCCCCCCGCTGGATGCCGCTCCGGTACGCGACACGCCGTCGCCTCCGTACCGGAGCGGCATCCCGCGGCAGCACACCCACGACCCCGTCCGACCTAGGAGTACCCATGACGACGACAGCACCTCGTCGCGCGGAGAGCGCGCCGCCTCCCACGACGCCGCCCCGCGAGAAGCGCTCCGGCGGCTACTGGCTCTACCTGATCCCCGGGTTCGTGCTCTTCACGTTCATCGTGCTGATCCCGCTGATCTGGAACGTCTACATCAGCTTCACGTCCTGGCGCGGCATCAAGCCGCCGATCTTCATCGGCCTCGACAACTGGATCGAGCTGATGGGCGACGACCAGTTCTGGACCTCGTTCCTCAACTCGGTCTACATGATCATCGCGATGGTGATCGTCCCCACGATCCTCGGACTCCTGCTCGCGGCGATCCTCTTCGATCTCGTCGGCAAGAAGTTCGGCGGGCGCCTGGCGAGCTTCCTCCGCGCCACCTACTACCTTCCGCAGATCCTGCCGACCGTCATCGCCGCGATCGTCATCGGCTGGATCCTCCGCCCCGACAACGGCGCGCTGAACTCGATCCTCGAGGCCGTCGGGCTCGGCTCCCTCTCGCACGACTGGCTCGGCAAGCCGGACACCGCGATGCTCTCGATCATGGTCGTGATGATCTGGGTGCAGCTGGGCTACCCGGTCGTCATCTTCATGGCGGCACTGCAGCGCGTGGACCCCGAGCTCTACGAGGCGGCGGAGCTCGACGGGGCGAACTGGTTCCAGCGCTTCCGCTGGATCACGGTCTCGATCATCCGGCCCGAGATCTTCGTGGTCACCCTCACCTGCACCATCGCCGCGCTGAAGGTCTTCGGCCCGATCTACGCCCTGACCCGCGGCGGCCCCGGCGACTCCACGATCGTCCCCTCCTACTACTCGTACACCGAGTTCTTCCAGAAGCAGCAGGTGGGCTACGGCGCCACCATCGCGACCGCGCTCACGATCGTCATCGTGATCCTCGCCGTGCTGTTCATCCGCGCCCAGGAGCGCGTCGAGCGCAGCGAAGGAGCCCGCTGATGTCGGCCATCGAGACCCTGCCCCTCACCCAGGCCGGCACGCAGGACGCGGACCTCCCGTCCTCCCGTCCCGCCAAGCCCGCGAAGGGCACGACGAAGCGCACCCTCGGCGACTGGGTGATCCTCGCCGTCGCCGTGGTGATCGGGCTCGTGATCATCAGCCCGGTGCTGCTGATCCTGCTCAACTCCTTCAAGACCCCCGCGGAGTACTCGGCGAACGGCCCGCTCGCCTTCCCGACCGGCCTCTCCTTCGACGGCCTCTCGACCTTCTGGAGCCGCGTCGACTTCCCCGAGAAGCTCGGCAACTCGATCCTCATCTCGGGGTCGGTCGCGATCCTCGCCGTCGCCCTCTCGGTGCTGAACGCCTACGCGATCGGCATCGGCCGGGTCCGCGGCCGGAGCTGGATCATCGTCCTGTTCCTGCTGGCGAACATGCTCCCGCAGGAGGCCCTGCTCTACCCGCTGTACTACATGTTCAAAGCGGTCGGGATCTACGACACCCAGCTGTCGGTCATCGTCATCTTCACCGTCATCCAGTCGGCGTTCGGCACCTATCTGCTCTCGAGCGTCTACAGCACCTTCCCGAAGGAGATCCTCGAGGCCGCGGCTCTCGACGGCGCCTCGAAGTGGCAGGTCCTCACCCGGGTGATCGTCCCGATCTCGCGGCCCACCCTCTCGGTGCTGATGATCTTCTTCTTCATCTGGACCTGGAACGAGTTCCTCATCCCGCTGGTCTTCCTGGTGAGCGACGCGACGCAGACCGTCCCGATCGCGATCTCGAGCCTCCAGGGCGACAAGATCATGGACGTCACCACGACCAGCGCGAGCGCCCTCCTGGGCCTTCTCCCGACGCTGATCTTCTTCCTGATCTTCCAGCGCACCCTCACCCGCGGCATCACCGCCGGCGCGGTCAAGTAGCCCTCTCTCCCTCCGTCGGCGCCTCCCTCACGGGATCCGCCGGCGCGCCATCGAAAGGCACCCCCATGAAGTTCACCAACGGGTTCTGGCAGACGCGGGCCGGATTCACGCCCCTGTTCGCGCAGGAGGCGTACGACATCCGCACCGACGGCACCTCGCTCGAGGTGATCGCCCCGACCCGGGTCATCCAGGGCCGCGGCGACGTCCTCAACCGGCCGGCGCTCACGGTCACGGTGTCCTCGCCGGCCGAGGGGGTCGCGCGGGTGCGGATCGAGCACTGGCGCGGGACGGCCTCCCGCCCCGGCTTCGAGCTGGCCGAGGGCGACGTCGGAGCGGCGGAGGTGACGGAGTCCGGCGGCGTGCTGCGCACCGGCGACCTCGAGGTCCGGATCAGGCAGGGCGCTCCGTGGTCGCTGGAGTTCTGGGACACCTCGACCGGCACGCGCCTCACCGGGTCCGGGCACAAGGCGCAGGGCTACCTGACCGGACCGGACGGAGCCGCCTACCTGCACGAGCAGCTCGACCTCGGCGTCGGCGAGCTGGTCTACGGGCTCGGCGAGCGCTTCGGCCCCTTCGTGAAGAACGGCCAGACGGTGGACGTGTGGAACGCCGACGGCGGCACCTCCTCCGAGCAGGCCTACAAGAACGTCCCGTTCTACCTCTCCAGCCGCGGCTACGGCGTGCTCGTGAACGATCCCGGCCTCGTCTCGTTCGAGATCGGCTCCGAGGCGGTCGAGCGCGTGCAGTTCTCGGTCGGCGGCGAGGCGCTGGAGTACCTGGTGATCCAGGGCCCGACGAAGAAGGACGTGCTGCGGCGCTACACCGGCCTCGCGGGCCGCCCCTCCGTCGTGCCCGCCTGGAGCTACGGGCTCTGGCTGACGACCAGCTTCACCACGAGCTACGACGAGGAGACGGTGAACTCCTTCATCGACGGCTTCGCGGAGCGGGAGCTGCCGCTGTCGGCGTTCCACTTCGACTGCTTCTGGATGCGCGAGTTCCAGTGGACCGACCTCGAGTGGGACCCGCGCACCTTCCCGGACCCGGAGGGGATCCTCGCCCGCCTGCACGAGCGCGGGCTGCACACCTGCGTCTGGATCAATCCGTACATCGCACAGGCGTCGCCGCTGTTCGCCGAGGGGCGCGAGAAGGGCTACCTGCTCAGAACGGCCTCCGGCGACGTCTGGCAGTGGGACATGTGGGTCGCCGGCATGGCGCTGATCGACTTCACGAATCCGGAGGCGACCTCCTGGTTCCAGGAGAAGCTCCGCGTCCTCGTGCGCCAGGGCGTCGACTCCTTCAAGACCGACTTCGGCGAGCGGATCCCGTCGGAGGGCGTCGTCTGGGCCGACGGGACCGACCCCGAGGCCATGCACAACTGGTACACCCAGCTCTACAACCGCGCGGTGCACGAGGTGCTCGAGCAGGAGCTCGGCGAGGGCCGCGCGGTCCTCTTCGCCCGCAGCGCCACGGTCGGCGGGCAGTCGCTGCCGGTGCACTGGGGCGGGGACAACACCTCCTCCTACGTGTCGATGGCCGAGACCCTGCGCGGAGGCCTCTCGCTCGCGCTGGGCGGGTTCGGCTTCTGGGCGCACGACATCGGCGGCTTCGAGGGCACGCCCGATCCCGGAGTGTTCAAGCGCTGGCTCGCGTTCGGCCTGCTCTCCTCGCATTCTCGGCTGCACGGATCCTCCTCGGTGCGCGTGCCGTGGGCGTTCGACGAGGAGGCCGTGGAGGTCACCCGGCTCTTCACCCGGCTGAAGCTCTCGCTGATGCCCTACCTCTTCGCGGCGGGGGCGGAGGCGGCGAGCACCGGCGTCCCGATCATGCGGCCGATGGCGCTCGAGTTCGAGGACGACCGCAGCGCCGCCCACCTCGACACGCAGTACCTGCTCGGGCACGACCTGCTCGTCGCTCCGGTGTTCACCGAGGACGGCACGGTCGAGTTCTACCTCCCGCGCGGGACGTGGACGAGCTGGTGGACGGGCGAGCGGACCGTCTCGACGGGGGAGTGGCGCCGTGAGGTCCACGGCTTCGACTCGCTGCCGCTGTACGTGCGCGAGGGTGC
>NZ_PSUB01000022.1:0-28828 GCF_002931595.1 Rathayibacter sp. AY2B9 | reverse complement strand
GTCTATTCGAGAGCCGGTCCGCGCCCGTCTCGGCCCGAGCACCGAGCCTTCCACCCTCCTCGCCGGAGACGAGCGGCGCGGGGGTGCGCCGCTCGTCTCCGGCGAGGAGGGTGGAAGGCTCGGTGCTCGGGCCGAGACGGGCGCGGACCGGCTCTCGAATAGACTGGCCCCTGCCATCAGCGGCGCCCTCGGGGGCCGCACGCAACGAGATTTCCGAGGGAGCACCGTGTCCGGGCATTCCAAGTGGGCCACGACCAAGCACCAGAAGGCGATCAAGGACTCGCGCCGCGCGAAGTCCTTCGCCAAGCTGATCAAGAACATCGAGGTGGCCGCCAAGATCGGCGGCGCCGACCTCTCCGGCAACCCGACGCTCGTCGACGCCGTGCAGAAGGCGAAGAAGACCTCGGTGCCGAACGACAACATCGACCGCGCGATCAAGCGCGGCGCCGGCCTCACCGGCGAGGTCATCGACTACACGACGATCATGTACGAGGCCTACGGCCCCAACGGCATCGCCCTGCTCGTCGAGTGCCTCACCGACAACAAGAACCGCGCCGCGGCGGACGTCCGCACCGCGATGACCCGCAACGGCGGCACCATGGCCGACCCGGGCAGCGTCGCCTACAACTTCGCACGCAAGGGCGTCATCTCCGTGCCCCACGGAGAGAGCGTCACCGAGGACGACGTGCTCGGCGCGGTCCTCGACTTCGGCGTCGACGACGTGCTCGACCACGGCGAGAGCTTCGAGGTCCGCGTCGAGCCGAGCGAGCTCGTCCCGGCCCGCTCGGCCCTGCAGGAGGCGGGCATCGACTACGACTCCGCCGACATCGAGTTCGTCGCCTCCCTCCAGGTCGAGGCCGACGCCGAGACGGCTCGCAAGGTCTTCCGCCTGATCGACGCGCTCGAGGACTCGGACGACGTGCAGAACGTCTACACCAACCTCGACATCACGGCCGAGGTGCGCGCCGAGCTCGAGAACGAGGAGTGACGCGGTGAGCCCGGCCCGATCCCGGAGGGCGGCCTGATGCGCGTCCTCGGGATCGACCCCGGGCTCACCCGCTGCGGCGTCGGCATCGTCGACGTCTCGCGCGACCGCCGCGCGACCCTCGTGCACGTGACGGTCCTCCGAACACCGCCCGACGACGCGCTGGAGCGCCGCCTGCTGGCCCTGGGCGACGGGCTCGAGGCGCTGCTCGACGAGCACCGCCCCGACGCCGTCGCGATCGAGCGGGTCTTCGCGCAGAACAACGTCAGCACCGTGATGGGCATCGCGCAGATCAGCGGCGTCGCCCTCGTCGCGGCGGCCCGGCGCGGGCTCCCGGTCGGGATGCACACGCCGAGCGAGGTGAAGGCCGCCGTCACCGGCTACGGAGCCGCGGACAAGCGCCAGGTCACCGCGATGATCCAGCGCGTCCTCCGGCTCGACGCCCCGCCGCGGCCGGCCGACGCGGCCGACGCCCTCGCCCTGGCCGTCTGCCACGCCTGGCGGGCCCCTCTCGCGCCCTCCTCCGGGTCGGCGGGAGCCGGTGCCGACGGAGCGGCGGGCGGCACAGCAGCGCAGCGGGCGTGGCGCGCCGCCGAGGCCGCGAGTCGAACGCCTGTTCGAGCATCTAGACTGACGCGGTGATCTCCTCCCTCCGCGGCACCGTCCTCTCCGCCCGCGGGAGTCTCGCCGTCCTCGACGTCCACGGCGTCGGCTACGCGGTGAACGTGACCCCGCAGCACGCGCTCGAGATGCGCGTCGGCGACGAGACCACGGTCAGCACCGTGCTCGTCGTCCGCGAGGACTCGCTCACCCTCTACGGCTTCCCCGACGAGGAGCAGCTCGAGATCTTCGAGCTGCTGATCGGCGTGACCGGCGTCGGCCCGAAGTCCGCCCTCGGCGTGCTCGGCGCGGTCGAGCCGGACCGGATCGCGCAGGCGGTCGCCGACGAGGACGACGGGGTGTTCCGGAAGGTCAGCGGCATCGGCCCGAAGACGGCCAAGCTGATCATCCTGTCGCTCGCCGGCAAGGTGACCGTCCGTCCGCGCGCCGCCCGCGGCTCCGGTCCCGCCGCCACCGCCGCGCAGAACGTGCTCGCGGCGCTCGTCGGCCTGGGCTGGCCCGAGCGCACCGCGGCCGATGTGGTCGACGAGATCCTGCTCGACGCGCAGGCCTCCGACGCCGCGAACGTGCAGGCGCTGCTCCGGCTCGCCCTCGCCCGCCTCGGTCCGGCGGCCCGCTCGTGAGCGACGAGGTGCTGGGCGCCGAGGTCGCATCGGAGGCCGAGGTCGCCTTCGAGGGCGCCCTGCGGCCCAGGAACCTCAGCGAGTTCGTCGGCCAGCGCAAGGTGCGCGGCCAGCTCGAGCTGCTGCTCAAGGCCGCGGCCATGCAGGGCCGGACCCCCGACCACATCCTGCTCGCGGGCCCGCCCGGTCTCGGCAAGACGACCCTCGCGATGATCGTGGCGGAGGAGAGCTCCTCGCCCCTGCGGCTCTCCAGCGGCCCCGCGATCCAGCACGCGGGCGACCTCGCCGCCGTCCTCTCCTCGCTGCTGCCCGGCGAGATCCTCTTCATCGACGAGATCCACCGCATGGCGCGCTCCGCGGAGGAGATGCTCTACCTCGCGATGGAGGACTTCCGGATCGACATCATGGTCGGCAAGGGGGCGGGAGCGACGTCCGTCCCGCTGGATCTCGCCCCGTTCACGCTCGTCGGCGCCACGACCCGCTCCGGCCTGCTGCCCAATCCGCTCCGCGACCGCTTCGGCTTCACCGCGCACCTCGAGTTCTACGCGGAGGACGAGCTGCGGCAGGTGCTCGCCCGGGCGGCACGGCTGCTCGAGCTCGACATCGACGCGGACGCGATCGCCGAGATCGCCGGCCGCTGCCGAGGCACCCCGCGCATCGCGAACCGCCTGCTCCGGCGGGTGCGGGACTTCGCCCTGGTCCACGGCGGACGGGCCGACGTGACCGCCGTCCGCGCGGCGCTGGAGCTCTACGACGTCGACGCACTCGGACTCGACCGGCTCGACCGCGCGGTTATGGAGATCGTGCTGACCCGCTTCGACGGCGGGCCGGTCGGCCTGAACACCCTCGCCGTGTCGGTGGGGGAGGAGGCGGAGACGGTCGAGGCCGTCGTCGAGCCGTTCCTCGTGCGGATCGGATTGCTGACCCGGACGCCGCGCGGCCGCGTGGCGACCCCCGCCGCCTACCGCCACTTCGGCATCGACCCCCGGGGGACGGCGGCTCAGCCGCCCCTGTTCCCCGATGATCTATGATTCTCTAGGCCCGACGGGCCGCTCGATCCGCTCCGCCTCGACCTGAGGCCGCGCGGCGGATCGCCCATCCACTCCGGAAGGCCCACCCATGGATCCGACGATCATCCTGCTCGTCCTGCTGCTCGCCGTGATGATCATCTTCATGTTCCGCAACAACAAGAAGCGCCAGCGCGACGCGGAGAGCATGAAGAACAACCTCCAGCCGGGGGTGGAGCTCATGACCGGCTCCGGCCTCTTCGGCACCGTCGTGTCGATCGACGACGAGGCGAACAAGATCGTCATCGAGTCGACCCCCGGCACGCTGCTGACCATCCACCGTCAGGCGATCGCCCGGCTCATCGACCCGAGCGAGAACGCCGTCGTCGTCGAGACCGAGGACGAGGCCGACCCGCTGACCGCGACCGGCTCGCCCGAGTTCGGCGAGCGCGACTCCGCGCACCGCGACCCGCTGGTGGACCCGGTCGAGCGCGACCGCCGCCCCGACGCGCAGTAGTCTCCTGGGCGGGCCGGGCGCATCGGCGCCCGCCCGCTGTTCTCCACGCCCGGGCGACCCCGGGCCGATCACCGTCGACCGAAGAGAAAGCTGAGCCCTGGGTGGCCGCATCAACCCCCGTCCGGAAGGCCCGCCGCTCCCTGAGCTGGCTCGGTGTCCTGATCCTCGCTCTCGTCGGACTCAACACGGCGGCCGTCCTCTGGGGCGGCGGCTCCTGGACGCCGAAGCTCGCCCTCGACCTCGAGGGCGGCACGCAGATCGTCCTGCAGCCGCAGCTGAACGACGGCGACACCGTCTCGTCGGAGCAGCTGACCCAGGCCGTCTCGATCATCCGCCAGCGCATCGACGCGTCCGGCGTCTCCGAGGCCGAGATCACGACCCAGGGCTCGAGCAACATCGTCGTCTCGATCCCGGGCACGCCCGACGACGAGACGCTCCAGCGCATCGAGGCCTCGGCGAAGCTCGACTTCCGCCCGGTCCTCGTCGCGAGCCAAGCCACCAACAGCTCGGTCGGCGGCGACGCGACGTCCTCGCCCACGCCGACGCCCGTCGATCCGTCGCTCGCGACGGAGCCGACCGCCTCGCCGACGAACGCGAGCGACCTCGCCTACCTCACGCCGGCGCTCGAGGCCCAGTACACCTCGTTCGACTGCGCGTTCCTCAACGGCCAGGACCCGAACCTCGCCCCGGCCGACCAGCCGCTCATCACCTGCGACGACAGCGGGACGGTGAAGTACGTCCTCGGCCCGGTGGAGATCACCGGCGAGGACATCTCGGACGCCTCGAACGGCCTGATGACGACCTCCTCCGGTGCCAGCACCGGCACCTGGGCCGTCAACCTCTCGTTCGACGACCAGGGCACGCAGGCCTTCGGCGACGTGACCTCGCGCCTCGTGGCGCTGCAGGGTGCGCAGAACCAGTTCGCGATCGTCCTCGACGGCCGGGTCATCTCGGCCCCGTCGACGAACGCCGCCATCACGGACGGCAACGCGCAGATCTCGGGCTCCTTCACCCAGGAGTCATCGAAGACGCTCGCCGACCAGCTCAAGTACGGCGCGCTGCCGATCGGCTTCCAGGTCCAGAGCTCGGACAGCATCTCGGCGACGCTCGGCTCCGCCCAGCTCGCCAGCGGCCTGCTCGCCGGCCTCATCGGCCTGATCCTCGTCATCGTCTACTCCATCGCGCAGTACCGCGTGCTCGGAGCCGTCACGATCGCCTCGCTGCTCGTCGCGGCGATCGTCACCTACCTCGTCGTCACGCTGCTGTCCTGGCGGGAGGGACTGCGCCTCTCGCTCGCAGGAGTCGCGGGTCTCATCGTCGCGATCGGCATCACGGCCGACTCGTTCATCGTGTACTTCGAGCGCATCCGCGACGAGCTCCGCGACGGACGCGGCCTCGAGTCCGCCGTCGAGTCCGGCTGGCGGCGCGCGCTGCGCACGATCTTCGCGTCCGACATGGTGAACCTGCTCGCCGCGGTGGTCCTCTTCCTCCTCGCCGTCGGCAGTGTCCGCGGCTTCGCGCTCACCCTCGGGATCACGACGATCATCGACCTGATCGTGGTGGCGCTGTTCACCCACCCGATCCTGCAGCTGATGGCCACGAGACCGTTCTTCGCCGAGGGGCACAAGGCCTCGGGCCTGGATCCCCGGGCGCTCGGGGCCGTCTACCGCGGCCGTGCCGCCTTCCGTCCGCAGGACCAGGTGGTCGCCGGCAAGCGCGCCTCCGCGTCCCGTGAGGCGGCCAAGCGCCAGACCATCGCCGAGCGGAAGGCCGCCGAGGCGGCCGGCCTGCGCGACTCCAACGACTCGAACGGGAAGGACGCGTGATGGCCAGCTTCTCGCAGTTCGGAAACGACCTCTACACCGGTGCGCGATCGATCGACTTCGTCGGCCGGCGCCGCACGTGGTACCTCGTCTCGCTCGCCCTGATCCTGATCACGCTGCTCGGGACGGTCGCCCGCGGCGGCTTCAACTTCGGCATCGAGTTCACCGGCGGCTCGCAGTTCACGGTGTCCTCGCCGTCGAGTCTCGAGCAGGCGACGGCGACGGACGCGGTGACCTCGGTCGCTCCGGAGACCGTGCCGCGCGTGTCCATCGTCGGCGACGACTCCATCCGCGTGCAGACCGGCCAGCTCTCGACCGACGAGTCGACCGCGGTGCGGAACGCCCTGTCGGAGGCATACGACGTGCCCACCGACCAGGTCGCCTCCTCCTTCATCGGAGCGGCGTGGGGCAACGACGTGACTCAGCAGGCCCTGCGCGGCCTGGTGATCTTCGTGGTCCTCGCGGCCCTGGCCATGTGGGCGTACTTCCGCACCTGGAAGATGTCGCTCGCGGCGATCGTCGCGCTCCTGCACGACCTCGTGATCGTGGCGGGCGTCTACGGCATCACCGGCACCGAGGTGTCGCCGGCGGCGGTGATCGGACTGCTGACGATCCTCGGCTACTCGCTCTACGACACGGTCGTGGTCTTCGACAAGATCCGCGAGAACACCGTGGAGGCGCTCGGCAGCACGACCCGCACCTTCTCCGAGACGGTGAACCTGGCCGAGAACCAGACTCTCGTGCGCTCCATCAACACCTCGATCGTCGCCGCCCTCCCGGTGGCCGCGATCCTCGTGATCGGCGCGTTCGTCCTCGGCGCGGGCACTCTCCGCGACATCTCCCTCGCCCTGCTAATCGGCATCATCGTCGGCACGTACTCGACGATCTTCGTCGCGGCGCCGCTGTACGCCCAGCTGCGCAGCCGGGAGCCCGAGATCTCCAAGCACGACAAGCGTGTTGAGTCGGCCCGGGCGAAGGCGACCGCTCCGGCCGCGCCGGCCGTGCAGGGCTGAGCCGTGGCCGACTACGCCCAGGTCACGGCGGCCGACGCCGTCGGACTCGTCGAGCGCGACGAGGTATGGCTGCTCGACGTCCGGGAGCCGCACGAGTGGGCGGCGGGGCACGCTCCGGCCGCCCATCACATCCCGATGGGGGAGATCGGCGCCCGGCAGGACGAGCTCCCGGCCGACACGGCGATCCTGGTGGTCTGCCACTCCGGAGTCCGCTCCGCGATGGTGACGCAGGCCCTCGAGGGCGCCGGATACGAGGTCGCCAACGTCGACGCCGGCATGACCGCCTGGGCCGCGGCGGGCGGCGACGTGGTCGACGGCGAGGGGCGCCCGGGACGCATCGGCTGACGCCGGCGCCGTCCGCCCCGGGCGGAACGGTCATCGGCGCCGTCCGCACGGGCGATAATGGGGCGATGGAGATCCTCGCGTGACGGAAACGACGACGACGTCCTCGACCGCTGCCCTGCGCAGACTGGTCCCGCGGATCTTCTCGCGCGCGCAGCCCTCCGGTGCTGTCGACACCCTCGTCCGCACCGTCCGGATGCACCACCCCAAGAGCGACATCGCGCTCATCGAGCGGGCGTACTCGGTCGCGGAGCGGGCGCACGCGAACCAGAAGCGCCGCAGCGGCGAGCCCTACATCACGCATCCGCTGGCCGTCGCGCAGATCCTCGCCGACCTCGGCATCGGCTCGAAGACGATCGCCGCCGCGCTGCTGCACGACACCGTCGAGGACACCGACTACCAGCTCGACGAGCTCCGCGCGGACTTCGGCGACGAGGTCGCGATGCTCGTCGACGGCGTCACCAAGCTCGACAAGGTCAAGTACGGCGACAGCGCGCAGGCCGAGACCGTCCGCAAGATGATCGTGGCGATGTCGAAGGACATCCGCGTCCTGATCATCAAGCTCGCCGACCGCCTTCACAACGCGCGGACCTGGGGCTTCGTCCCCGCCGAGTCCGCGGCCCGCAAGGCCACCGAGACCCTCGAGATCTACGCGCCGCTGGCGCACCGCCTCGGCATCCAGGCCATCAAGTGGGAGCTCGAGGACCTGTCCTTCGCGGTGCTCTACCCCAAGATCTACAACGAGATCGAGAGCCTGGTGAAGCGGCGGACGCCGCAGCGCGAGGAGTTCGTGCAGAACGTCATCGACCTGATCAGCGAGGACCTGCGGGCCGGGCGGATCCGCGGTCGCGTCGTCGGCCGGCCGAAGCAGTACTACTCGATCTACCAGAAGATGGTCGTCCGCGGTCGCGAGTTCGACGAGATCTACGACCTGGTCGGCATCCGCGTCCTCGTGAACTCGGTGCGCGACTGCTACGCCGTGCTCGGCTCGATCCACGCCCGCTGGACGCCGATGCCGGGCCGGTTCAAGGACTACATCGCCACTCCGAAGTTCAACCTCTACCAGTCGCTGCACACGACGGTCGTCGGGCCGAAGGGCCGCGCGGTCGAGATCCAGATCCGCACCAACGAGATGCACCAGCACGCGGAGTTCGGCATCGCGGCGCACTGGAAGTACAAGGAGCAGATGGCCACCGGCAAGGTGCCCACCTCCGGATCGAACGACACCGACCTCGCCTGGCTCGCGCACCTCTCGGACTGGCAGTCGGAGACCACCGACCCGAACGAGTTCCTCGACTCCCTCCGCTTCGAGATCGGCGCCAAGGAGGTCTACGTCTTCACGCCGAAGGGACGCGTGATCGGCCTGCCGACCGGCGCGACCCCGGTCGACTTCGCCTACGCGGTGCACACCGAGGTCGGGCACCGGACGATGGGCGCCAAGGTCAACGGGCGCCTCGTGCCGCTGGAGTCGGCTCTGACGACGGGCGACGTGGTCGAGGTCTTCACCTCGAAGAACCCCGACTCGGGACCGAGCCAGGACTGGCTCCACTTCGTGCAGAGCCCGCGGGCCCGCAACAAGATCCGGCAGTGGTTCACCAAGGAGCGGCGCGACGAGGCGATCGAGCAGGGCAAGGACTCCATCGCCCGGGCGATGCGGAAGCAGAACCTGCCGCTGCAGAAGCTGATGAGCCAGGACACCTTCACCGAGGTGGCCAGCCAGCTGCGCTACAACGACGTCGAGGCGCTCTACGCGGCCGTCGGCGAGGGCCACGTCTCGACCCAGTCGGTGCTCGAGAAGGTCGTCTCCTCCATCCAGGGCGATCCGGAGTCGGACGAGAACGAGGTCACCCTCCCGCGCTCGCCCCGGCCGCGGAGCCGGAGCAGCGAGTCGGGCGTCCTCGTGAAGGGCGCACCGGACATCCTCGTGAAGCTCGCGAAGTGCTGCACTCCGGTTCCGGGCGATCAGATCGTCGGATTCGTGACGCGGGGAGCCGGCGTCTCCGTGCACCAGGCGAACTGCCACAACGTGCAGGAGCTGCTGAAGGAACCGGAGCGGATCGTCGACGTCGAGTGGGCGCCGTCCTCCAAGAGCATCTTCCTCGTGCAGATCCAGGTCGAGGCGCTGGACCGCTCGGGCCTGCTGAGCGACGTGACGCGCGTGCTCTCGGAGCACCACGTCAACATCCTCTCGGCGACGGTCTCGACCTCGAGCGACCGGCTGGCGATCAGCCGGTTCGTCTTCGAGATGGGCGACACCACCCACCTGGACCGCGTGCTGAACGCCGTGCGCCGGATCGACGCCGTCTACGACGTCTACCGGGTGAACGCGGGCTGATCCCCGGGCGGCGCCTCGCCGAGCGCCGCCCGCAGCCGTCGTCCGACGATCCTCCGTCCGGCGACGGCGCTGCCCTCCTCCAGCCTCGCGAGGACGGCGTCGAGGCCGGTCCGGGTGCTCCGAGAGAGCGCCCGGAGGATCGCGCCCGTGTCCTCCGTCCGGGCGAGGTCGATCAGCGTGCGAGCAGGCGACGTGACCGGTGCGCCGCCGAGGAGGACGACGTCGTCCTCGTCGAGCAGGACCTCGTGGCAGCGCAGGCGGGGGTTCGACGGCGCCTGCCGGCGCTTCCGCCGGTCGATCGAGGCGCTGTGCACCCGCGGCGGACGGTGCATCGCTCCGTGCACCCACGCGGCGGAGAGACGATCGGCGACGGCGCCGCGGGGGAGCAGCGAGCGCAGGGAGGCGGCCCGCTCGGACGCCCCCAGGGGCAGGTCCGCGACGAGGAAGCCCTCGTCGAGCGCGACCAGCTCGCCGTCGAGGCGGGCGGCGCACAGCTCCGCGAGAGGGAGGTGCCCGGGGAGGAGCACGGAGGGGAGGCGCATCCGGCCATGCTGGCCGATGCGCCTCCCCTCCGGAGCGTCGCGAGCGGATCTGTGGAGGGATCCGCCGGAGCGGGTCTAGCCGATCGCGTCGAGCCAGACCTTGCGGGCGTCGAGCGCCTCCTGAGCCTGGGCGATCGCGTCGCGGTCGCCGCGCGCCTTCGCCTCGTCGAGCTCGTCCTGGAGCTTCTGGATCGCGGCGGTCAGCTGCGAGGCGAGACCCTCGGAGCGGGCCTTGCGCTCCGGGTTGCTGCGGTTCCAGTGCTCCTCGTCGAGCTTGCGGACGTGCGCCTCGACCTTGCGGAGACGGTCCTCGACGGTGCGCACCTGCTCGCGCGGCACGCGGCCGACGGCGTCCCAGCGCTCCTGGATCGAGAGCAGCACCCGCTTGGCCTTCTCGCGGTCCTGCTCCTGCAGGAGCGGCTCCGCCTCCTCGAGGAGGGCGAGCTTGAGGTCGAGGTTCTCGGTGTACTCGACGCTCTCCTGCGCGACGATCTCGGCCTTGGCGCCGTAGATCGCGTCGCCGGCGGCCTTGAAGCGCGCCCAGAGCGCGTCGTCGAACCGCTTGCCGGCACGGCCGGCGACCCGCCAGCGCTCGAGGAGCGCGCGGTAGTCCGGGATGGCGTCGGCGCCCTGGGGCACCAGGGCCTCGGCCTGGTCGATGAGCGCCTGCTTGGCCTGCTTGGCCTCGCGGTGCGCGGAGTCGAGGTCGGCGAAGAACGCCTTGCGGTTCTGCTCGATCGTGGTGCGCGCACCGCGGAACCGGCGCCACAGCTCGTTCGCGTCGTTCTTGGGCAGGCGCGGGCCCTGCTGCTGGTGGTTCTGCCAGCGGGCGAAGAGGTCGTCGATCGCGGCGCTGGCCTGCTTCCACTGCGTCTTCGCCGGGTCGACCGCCGCCAGGGCCTCGGCCTCGGCGACGATCGCCTCGCGGTAGGCGAGGGCCTCGGACAGCGCGGCCTTCGACTCGGCCGCCTGCTGCTCGGTCAGATCCTCGACGGAACCGCTCAGCGCGTCGACCCGGGTCTGCAGCGACTCGAGGTCGCCGACCGCGTTGGCCTGCGCGATGGCCGCGGACAGCGACTGCACCGTCCGGGCGACGTCTCCGGCGGGTGCGCCCCGCTTGGCGCGCTGCTCGAGCAGGGAGACCTGCCCGGCGAGCTCCGTGTACTTGCGCTCGTAGTAGGCGAGCGCCTCCTCGGGAGTCGCATCGGGGTACTGGCCGACCTCTCGCTCCCCGTCGCCGACGCGGACGTAGACCGTCCCGTCGTCGCCGACCCGTCCCCACGGCTGCTGGTCACTCATCGCTCGGAGCCTCACCTTGCTGTTCGATGTCGTGCTTCTCGGTGCCCGTCGCGTCGTCGGCCGGTGGGGCTCGACGGCCGGAGGGCCGAAGACCGCGCTCGGCCGCGAACGGGCAGTGACGACAAGCCTATTGCACTCCCCGCGCGGGCGGACCGTGACGACGCCGCGGGTGCGGCTACTGGACGGAGACGGAGGTGATGGACACGGGCTCAGCGGGGGCGCCGTCACCCGATCCGTCGGCCGTGCCCTTCGACACGACGTCGCTGACGAGGGCGTCGAGTCCCGAGGTGACCTGCCCGAGCACGGTGTACCCGCCGGCCGCGTCGGCGGGCAGGGTCGTGTCCTGGTAGACGACGAAGAACTGGCTTCCCTGGCTGTAGCCGTTGCCGCCCTGGCGGGCCATCGCGATGGTCCCGGCCGGGTAGACGCCGTCCTCGGGCGCGTTCTCGACGGGGCCGTAGCTGTAGCCGGGGCCGCCGGTGCCGTCGCCGTCCGGGTCGCCGCACTGGAGGACGTAGAGGCCCTCCGTGGTGAGGCGGTGGCAGGAGACGCCGTCGTAGAAGCCGGACCGCGTCAGCGAGATGAAGGAGGACACCGCCTGCGGGGCAGCGGCGCCGGCGAGCGTGATGCCCAGCGGGTCCTCGCCGATCGTGAGCGTGCCCGTCCAGTCGCGGCCCTCGGCGATGTCGGAGGAGGGGACGTCGCCGGTGTTCGACCCCGTCGCCTCGGGCGTCGGGGTCGCGGAGGAGGAGGAGGTCGGCTCGGCGACCGGGGTGCCGGGGCCGCCGGAGAAGTAGAGGATCTGGGCGACGACCGCGAGCCCGATCACGACGACGGCGGCGATCGCCGCGATCACGTTGTCGCGCACGCGCCGCTTCTGCCTCGAGCGGTGGAGGCTCTGACGGGCCTGGTAGGCCCGGAGCCGGGTGCGCGCCTCGCGGTCGTTCGACTTGCCCTGGGCCACGTGTTCCTCCGACGTCCTCGTCCGCGCGGCTTCGGCGCGGCGGCCCGCGCACGCAGGCCGCGTCGAGCCTACGAGAACCGCCGGAGGCGCGACAAACGCCGCTCCGTCGCGCCGGGCAGTCGGGCCGGGGCTCTGTCGGAGGCCGTCGTTACGCTGGGGGCATGACCATGCAGCAGGCCGGACTCCGCTCCGGGGCGACTCCGCTCGCCGTGCGGATGCGGCCGCGCAGCCTCGAGGAGGTCGCCGGCCAGCGCCACCTCCTGACGCCAGGCTCGCCCCTGGTCGCCCTCGCCGCCGACACGACGGGGGAGCGGGGAGCGGTGTCCGTGATCCTCTGGGGCCCTCCCGGCACGGGCAAGACCACGCTCGCGCAGGCGGTGGCCCACTCCAGCGGCCGCCGCTTCGTCGAGCTCTCCGCCGTCACGGCGGGCGTGAAGGACGTGCGGCAGGTGATGGAGGAGGCACTCTCCACCCGCGACCTCTACGGCACGTCCACCGTGCTCTTCCTCGACGAGATCCACCGCTTCACCAAGGCGCAGCAGGACGCACTGCTGCCCGGGGTCGAGAACGGGTGGGTCATCCTCATCGCGGCCACGACCGAGAACCCCTCGTTCTCGGTGATCGCGCCGCTGCTCTCGCGCTCGCTCCTGCTGACCCTCGAGCCGCTCAGCGACGACGACCTGGGCGTCCTGGTCGACCGCGCCCTGCACGACGAGCGGGGTCTGCGCGACTCGGTGACGCTGGAGGAGGAGGCCCGGGCGAGCATCGTGCGGCTCGCCTCCGGAGACGCCCGGCGGGCGCTGACCGCGCTCGAGGCCGCCGCCACCTCCGCCCGCTCGGAGGCCCGCGAGGCCGACCGGGTCGCCCGCGCCGCCGCCGCGGAGGACCCGGACGAGGAGGACGAGGACGACGAGGGCGCTCCCGTCGAGGCCGCCGCCGAGGAGCCCGCGCTCCCCGTGATCACGACCGAGGTCGTCGCGCGCGCCGTCGACCGCGCCCTGCTGCGCTACGACCGCAACGGCGACGAGCACTACGACGTCATCAGCGCCTTCATCAAGTCCATCCGGGGCTCGGACGTCGACGCGGCGCTGCACTACCTGGCCCGGATGATCGAGGCGGGGGAGGATCCGCGGTTCATCGCCCGCCGCATCATCGTCTCCGCGTCCGAGGACATCGGCATGGCCGACCCGCAGGCGCTCGTCGTCGCGATCGCCGCGGCCGACGCCGTGCAGTTCATCGGCATGCCGGAGGGGCGCATCCCGCTCGCCCAGGCGGTCGTGCACCTGGCGACCGCCCCGAAGTCGAACGCGTCCTACTCCGCCATCGACGCGGCCATCGCGGACGTGCGCGCGGGCCGCGCGGGCCGGGTGCCGGCGCACCTGCGCGACGCGCACTACCCCGGCGCCAAGAAGCTCGGCCACGGGAAGGGCTACCGGTACCCGCACGACGCCGACCTCGGCGTCCTCGAGCAGCAGTACCTCCCGGACCCGCTCCAGGGCGCGCGGTACTACCGGCCCACCGAGCACGGCAACGAGCGCGACGTCTCCGCACGACTGGCGAAGCTCCTGCGCATCATCCGCGGCGACCGGGGCTGACCGCGCCGACCGCGAACTCGCGCGACCCGCACGGGAGGCCGTGGCCTGATAGTCTTGCGAGGTTGCCCACCGCTCTGTAGCCGAGCGGAGCAGCGCATCCCTCTGAATCGCGCAGCCCGCCACTGCGGTCACCCTTCCCCCGCACCCGCGGAGGACACGACCGCGGCGTCCGCCCTCCTCCCGGAGCCGGCGGTCGAGAGCTGCGACCGAACCTCTCAGACCTTGGAAGGACCACTGTGTCGACCACGTCCCGTACCCGCTCGAAGACGCGCCTCTCGCGCGCCCTCGGCATCCCCCTGACCCCGAAGGCCGCCCGCTACCTCGAGAAGCGTCCCTACGCTCCCGGCGAGCACGGCCGCTCGAAGCGCAAGGCCGACTCCGACTACGCGGTCCGCCTGCGTGAGAAGCAGCGTCTGCGCGCCCAGTACGGCATCCGCGAGAAGCAGCTCCGCATCGCCTTCCAGGAGGCGCGCCGCACCCAGGGCCTGACCGGTGAGAACCTGGTCGAGCTCCTCGAGATGCGCCTCGACGCCCTCGTCCTGCGCTCGGGCTTCGCCCGCACCACCGCGCAGGCCCGCCAGTTCGTCACCCACCGCCACATCATGGTGGACGGCAAGACGGTCGACCGCCCCTCCTTCCGCGTGAAGCCGGGCCAGGTCATCCACGTCAAGACCCGCTCCGAGGGCACCGAGCCCTTCCAGGTCGCCGCCGCCGGTGGGCACGTCGACGTCCTCCCCAAGACCCCGGGCTACCTCGAGGTCGAGATCGACAAGCTGCAGGCGACTCTCCTGCGCCGCCCGAAGCGCGCCGAGGTCCCCGTGACCTGCGAAGTGCAGCTCGTCGTCGAGTACTACGCGGCCCGCTGAGTCCAGCCCCGCAGAGAAAGGCCCCGGTGTCCGCACCGGGGCCTTTCCCGTTCCCGGGGTCGCGATCCGGAGTGCCCGCCGCGCTCCGAGAGTCCCGCGCTGCGCCCGATCCGGCCGTCGCGCCCGAGCCGAGCGCCCGTCCCCGCGTCCGACCCTCTCGCGGCCCGTCGGTAGGCTGGAGTGCCGCGCTGGGCGGCATCGAACGGAGGTCACCGTGACCGGTGGAGACATCGCAGGGCTCATCGCCGCGGGGGTGTTCGCGATCCTGGTGGCGATCACCGCCGTCCCGCTCTGGAAGCTCGGGCGCGTCTTCGACAGCACGAGCGAGGCCATCAAGCAGGCCAGCGACGGCCTGACGCCGATCCTCGACGAGTCGGCCTCCACCCTCCGCGAGGCCAACCACCAGCTCGCGCGGGTGGACACGATCACCAAGGACGTCGCCGAGGTCACCGGCAACGTCAACGCGCTCGTCGCTCTCACGGCCGCGACCGTCGGCGGTCCGCTCATCAAGCTCGCCGGCTTCACCGCCGGAGTCCGCGCCGTGCTCGTCGCCGGACGGACGGCCGACAAGGCCGGAGCCGCGGTCGGCCGCTCCGCCGCGAAGCGCACGAAGCGCCCGCGCTCGAAGTAGCGCCGCGCCCGCGCCCTAGAATCGAACGGGTCGTCGCGCCGTCGCGCCCGCCCCGCCGCTGTGGAAGGACACCCCGTGAAGAACATCCTCCTGATCGTCATCGGGATCGGCCTCGGATTCGCGGTCGCCCACCAGGTCTCGCGCACCGAGGCGGGCGCCCGGCTCTTCGCCGACATCAACCGCACCGCGAAGGAGCTCGGCGAGGCCGTCTCCGAGGGCTACCACCAGCGCGAGGCCGAACTGAAGGCCGCCATCGGCGAGGGCTGACGCCCCGCCGCCCGACATCCGCGTCGTCACCGACCGAACCGTAACGGAACCCATGCAGACCGCAGACATCCGCAACCGCTGGCTCGACTTCTTCGGGAGCCGCGGCCACACCGTGGTCCCCTCCGCCTCCCTCGTGAGCGAGGACCCGAGCCTCCTCTTCACCGTCGCCGGCATGGTGCCGTTCGTGCCCTACCTCACCGGAGTGGTCCCCGCGCCCTACCCGCGTGCCACCAGCGTGCAGAAGTGCATCCGCACCAACGACATCGAGGAGGTCGGCAAGACGCCTCGTCACGGCACCTTCTTCCAGATGAACGGCAACTTCTCCTTCGGCGACTACTTCAAGGAGGGGGCGATCGGCTACGCCTGGGAGCTGCTCACCGGCGCCGAGAGCGACGGGGGACTGGGCTTCGACGAGAAGGACCTCTGGGTCACCGTCTACAAGGACGACGACGAGGCGATCGCGCTCTGGAAGACGATCGCGGGACTCCCGGACGAGCGCATCCAGCGCCTGGACAAGGACACCAACTACTGGTCGACCGGCCAGCCCGGCCCCGCGGGCCCCTGCTCCGAGATCTTCTTCGACCGTGGACCCGCCTACGGGATCGACGGCGGCCCGGCGACGGACGACGACCGCTACGTCGAGATCTGGAACCTCGTCTTCATGCAGTACCTCCGCGGCGAGGGCACGAGCAAGGTCGACTTCGACATCCTCGGCGAGCTGCCGCGCAAGAACATCGACACCGGCATGGGCCTCGAGCGCGTCGCCTTCCTCAAGCAGGGCGTCGAGAACATGTACGAGATCGACCAGGTCCGTCCGGTCCTCGATCGCGCCGCCGAGCTCTCGGGCCGCCGCTACGGAGCCGTCCACGAGGACGACGTCCGCATGCGCGTCATCGCCGACCACGTGCGCTCCTCGCTGATGCTGCTGTCGGACGGCGTGACGCCGTCCAACGAGGGGCGCGGCTACATCCTCCGCCGCCTGATGCGCCGCACGGTGCGCGCCATGCGCCTGCTCGGAGTGGACACCGCGACGTTCCCCGAGCTCTTCGCCGCCTCGCGCGACGCGATGGCGTCGGCCTACCCCGAGGTGTCCACGGACTTCGAGCGCCTCTCGACCAGCGCCTACGGCGAGGAGGAGGCGTTCCTCCGCACCCTCGCGGCCGGCACCGAGATCCTCGACCTCGCGGTCCTGAAGACGAAGAAGGCCGAGTCGCCGACGCTGCCGGGCGACACCGCGTTCCTCCTGCACGACACCTTCGGGTTCCCGATCGACCTCACCCTCGAGATCGCCGAGGAGTCGGGTCTGACGGTCGACCGCGAGGCGTTCGACTCCCTCATGACCGCGCAGCGCACGCGTGCGAAGGCCGACGCGAAGTCGAAGAAGTCGGCGCTGGCCGATCTCTCGGTCTACGCCGACTTCCGCGCCCACGGCGAGACGCTGTTCACCGGCTACGACGTGCTCGACACCGAGACGCGCATCCTCGGCCTCATCGTCGGCGGGCACTCCGTCACGAAGGCGGTCGCGGGCGACATCGCCGAGGTGATCCTCGAGGCGACCAGCCTCTACGCGGAGTCGGGCGGCCAGGAGGCCGACGCCGGCCGTATCGTCGGCTCCGGCTTCGATCTCGAGGTCCTCGACGTGCAGAAGCCCGTCAAGGGGCTCATCAGCCACAAGGTCCAGGTCGCCAGCGGCGAGGTCGGAGTGGGCGACGCCGCCACCTCCGTCGTCGACCGCGACTGGCGCCGGGGCGCCACGCAGGCGCACTCGGGCACGCACCTCATCCACGCCGCGCTGCGCCAGGTGCTCGGTCCGCAGGCGCACCAGTCCGGCTCCTACAACAAGGCGGGCTACCTGCGCCTGGACTTCTCGTGGAACCAGGCCCTCTCGCTCGAGACCCGCAGCGAGATCGAGGAGATCGCCAACACGGCGATCCGGGACAACCTCGAGGTCGTCACGCGCGAGCTCCCGATCGACGAGGCGAAGGCGCTCGGCGCGATGGCCCTCTTCGGCGAGAAGTACGGCGACGTCGTCCGCGTGGTCGACATCGGCGGGCCCTGGTCGCGCGAGCTCTGCGCGGGCACCCACGTCGGGCGCTCGTCCGAGGTCGGCGTGATCAGCCTGGTCAGCGAGTCCTCGGTCGGATCGACCAACCGCCGCGTCGAGTCGCTCGTGGGCCGCGAGGCCTTCCAGGAGCTCGCCGCCGAGCGCGCCCTCGTCAGCACGATCTCGTCCTCGCTGAAGACCCCGCGCGAGCAGCTCCCCGAGCGGATCGGCGAGCTCGTCGCGAGCCTCAAGGCCGCCGAGAAGCGGATCTCCGCGTTCGAGGCCAAGGCCCTCGCCGACCGGGTGCCCGCCCTCGCCGCGACCCGTCGCACGGTGGGCGGCACGACCGTCGTCGCCGAGAGCATCGGCACCGCGGGATCGACCGACGAGCTGCGCTCCCTCGTGACCTCCGTCCGCGAGCGGCTCGGCCAGGAGCCGGCCGTCGTCGCGCTCGCCGCCGACGTCTCGGGCAAGCCCGCGGTGATCGTCGCCACCAACCAGGCCGCCCGCGACCAGGGCCGCCGCGCGGGTGCGCTCGCCAGGCGCGCCGCCGTGATCCTCGGTGGCGGCGGAGGCGGCAAGGACGACCTCGCCCAGGGCGGCGGCTCCGACGTCGCCGCCATCGGCGCGGCGCTCGAGGCCGTGGTGCAGGAAGCGACCAGCTGAATGGGCCGGTTCGGCGTCCGGCTCGGCATCGATGTGGGCCGTGCCCGCATCGGGGTCGCCCGCTGCGACGCCGACGGCCTGCTCGCGGTGCCCGTCGAGACGGTCGCGCGGGCGGGCACTGACGGCGGATCCTCGGACGTCTCCCGGATCGCGCACCTCGCCGCCGAGTACGATGCCCAGGCGATCATCGTCGGACTGCCGTTGTCGCTGTCGGGGGCCGAGACGGCCTCGACGGACGACGCGCGCGGATTCGCTCGACTGCTCGCCGAGGCGGTGCCCACCGCTCCGGTGCGGCTCGTCGACGAGCGGCTGTCGACGGTCACCGCTCAGAGCGCCCTGCACCGCTCCGGACGCACCACCCGCGGCTCCCGAGCCGTGATCGACCAGGTCGCCGCCGTGGTGATCCTGCAGCACGCCATCGATTCCGAGCGCTCGGCCGGCACCCCGGCCGGAGTCCTGCTCGAACCGAACGAAGGACCTCCTCGTGACCGACGTCCCCCCGAGCCGCCGCGACGCCCGCGCCGCCGAGCAGGCGCAGCCGACTCCGCCCGACCCGACTCCGGAGCAGCAGCCCGCGCCGACTGAGGCGCACGATCCGCTGGGCCGCCTCTTCACCGGGCCCGACGTGCCCGAGCCCCGCGGCCGCGACGACGCGGCCGCGTTCGACCCGGACGTGCGCCCGAAGCGGCGCCGCGCGGCTCGCGCGACGGGCGGCGCGAAGAAGCGCCGCAGCCGCCGCGGGCTCATCGGCGGGCTTCTGGCCTTCGGCGTCTTCGCCGCGCTCGTCGCCATCGCCGTGACGATCTTCCTCGAGCCCGTGCGCGGCCTGTTCGCCGAGCCCGAGCCGACCGACTTCACCGGCACCGGCTCGAGCGAGGTGCTGTTCACGATCCACCAGGGCGACGGCGGCAGCGACATCGCCAACAACCTCGTCTCGGACGGGGTCATCAAGTCGTACGACCCCTTCTACGACCTGCTCCTCGCCCAGAGCCCGGAGCCCGTCTTCCAGCCCGGCGCGTACTCGCTCAAGGCCGAGATGAGCGCCAAGGCCGCACTGTCGGCGCTGCTCGACTCCGAGTCGACGCGCCTCGCGAACACCTTCGTCATCCCCGAGGGGACGGCGCTCAAGGAGGCGCTGCCGCTCATCGCGGACGGCACCGGGGTCGCGCTGACGGACCTCGAGGCGGCCGCCGCCGACTGGGGCTCGTTCGGGCTCCCGGCCGGGGCGACGAGCCTCGAGGGGTTCCTGTTCCCCGCGACCTACGACATCGACCCGTCGACGCCGGCGCACGACATCCTGAAGACCCTGGTCGACCGGATGTACCAGTCGCTCGACCAGGCCGGTGTGCCGGTGGACGACCGCTACCGCGTCGTGGTGTTCGCGTCCCTCGTGCAGCGCGAGGCCCGCGTCGCCGAGGACTTCCCGAAGGTCGCGCGCGTGTTTCAGAACCGCCTCGACCAGGGGTGGCGCCTGCAGTCGGACGCGACCGTGGCGTACGGCACCGGCGCGACCGACCGCGTCTCGACCACGGACGCCGAGCGGAACGACGCCGGCAACGTCTACAACACCTACCAGCGCGACGGCCTGCCGCCCGCGCCGATCTCGAACCCGGGCGACGTGGCGATCGACGCGGTCATGCACCCCGCGGACGGCACCTGGATGTACTTCGTCACGGTGAACCTCGAGACGGGCGAGACGGTCTACTCCACCACCGACGCCGAGCACAACGCGGCCGTCGACCAGTGGCAGGCCTGGATGCGGGACCACCCGGAGTACCAGTGACGGCCGCCGGGTACCGCCTCGCGGTCCTCGGCGCGCCGATCGCGCACTCGAAGTCGCCCGCGCTGCACGCGGCCGCCTACCGGGTGCTCGGACTCGACTGGAGCTACCGCGCCGTCGAGACGACGGAGGCGACCCTCTCCGAGGTCGTGTCCGGTGAGCCCTGGCACGGACTGTCGCTGACAATGCCGCTCAAGCACGCGGTGCGACCGCTGCTGGCGGAGGAGGACGCGGTCGCCCGGGCCACCGGCGCGGTCAACACCGTGCTGGTCGACCGCTCCGGCCCGGCACCCCGCCTCCGCGGGTTCAACACCGACGTCGCGGGCATCGTGCGCGCCCTCGCCGAGGCGGGCGTCGTCTCGGCGGAGCGCGTCCAGGTGCTCGGCGGGGGAGCGACCGCCGCCTCCGCCCTGGCCGCCGCCGCCGAGCTGGGCGCGGCGCGGGTCGACCTCGTCCTGCGGACGGCGTCGAGGGCCGTCGAGCTCACTCCGCTCGCGGAGTCGCTCGGCGTCCTGATCTCGGTCCGCTCCTTCGCCGACTGGTCCACCGGAGCGCCGCTGGTGATCTCGACGCTCCCCGGCGGGGCGGCGGACGGCCTCGACGTGCCCGACGCGGCGGTCGCGGGCTCGACCCTGTTCGACGTGGCGTACTCCCCGTGGCCGAGCGCTCTCGCCCAGCGCTGGAAGCAGGGCGGCTCCCCGGTCGTCTCCGGGCTCGGGATGCTGCTCCACCAGGCCCTCGTGCAGGTGCGGATCTTCGTCGGCGGCGACCCGGCCCTGCCTCTCGATCGCGAGGACGAGGTGCTCGCGGCGATGCGCCGAGCAGTCTCGGCGGGTCCGGCGCACTGACCTCGTGTGCCAGAATCGGAGGATGCTCCGTTGGCTCACGGCCGGGGAATCCCACGGTCCCGAACTCGTCGCCGTCCTCGAAGGACTGCCGGCGGGGGTCCCCGTCTCCCTCGACGACATCCGCGCCGATCTGGCGCGCCGGAAGCTCGGCTACGGCCGCGGAGCCCGGATGAACTTCGAGCAGGACGAGCTGACGATCTCCTCCGGCGTCCGGCACGGAGCGACGATGGGCAGCCCCATCGCCCTGCGCATCGGCAACACGGAGTGGCCGCGCTGGGTCGACGTCATGTCGGCGGAGCCCCGCGACCCCGAGAGCCTGCCCAAGGGCCGCGGCGCCGCGCTCACCCGGCCCCGCCCGGGCCACGCCGACCTCGTCGGGATGCAGAAGTACGGCTTCCCCGAGTCCCGCAACGTGCTCGAGCGCGCCTCCGCCCGCGAGACCGCGGCCCGCGTCGCCCTCGGCGCCGTCGCCCGCCGCTTCCTCGGCGAGCTCGGAGTCTCGCTCGTCAGCCACACCCTCGCCATCGGGCCGGTCCGCGTGCCCGAGGGCTCGCCGCTGCCCGGCCCGGCCGACGTCGCCGCCCTGGACGCGGATCCGCTGCGCTGCCACGACGCCGCGACCAGCGCCCTCATGGTCGCCGAGGTGGACCGCGCCCACGACGACGGCGACACCCTCGGCGGCGTGGTCGAGGTCCTCGCGTACGATCTCCCGCCCGGACTCGGGTCCTACGTGCACTGGGACCGTCGTCTCGACTCCCAGCTCGCGGCGGCCCTGATGGGGATCCAGGCGATCAAGGGCGTCGAGGTCGGCGACGGCTTCCTCACCACCACCCGCCGCGGCTCGGAGGCGCACGACGAGCTCTTCCAGTCCGCCGCCGGCATCTCCCGGTCCAGCGACCGGGCCGGCGGCACCGAGGGCGGGATGAGCACGGGGACCGTGCTGCGGGTCCGCGCCGGCATGAAGCCGATCGCGACCGTGCCGCACGCGCTGCGCACCGTCGACGTCGCCACCGGCGAGGCGGCCGGCGCTCACCACCAGCGCTCCGACGTCTGCGCGGTGCCGGCGTCCGGTGTCGTCGCGGAGGCGATGGTCGCCCTGGTGCTCGCGAACGCCGTGCTCGAGAAGTTCGGCGGCGACAGCGTCACCGAGACCCGCCGCAACCTGCAGGGCTACCTCGCCGCCATCCCCGACGAGCTCCGCACGGCCGCCGCGAGCGACCCGGGTCTCGGGCTCGCCTGATGGCCGCGTCCTCGGCGGCCCGCTGATGGCGGGTCACGATACCGGCGCGGCCCGCGCCCGCCTCGTCCTGATCGGCCCGATGGGCGCCGGCAAGACGACGATCGGCAAGCGGGTCGCGAAGGCGCTGAGCGCCGGGTTCGTCGACTCCGACGCGGAGTTCGTGCGCACCCACGGCCCGATCGCCCCCTACTTCGACGCCCACGGCGAGCCGGCCTTCCGCCGGGAGGAGCGCCGTGTCGTCGAGCGCGCCGTCCGTCGCGACGTGGTGCTGAGCCTCGGCGGGGGAGCGGTGCTCGATCCCGCGACGCGCGCCGACCTCGCGGACGTGCCCGTCGTGCTCCTCACCACCACGGCCGAGGCCGTCCGCGACCGGCTCGGCTCCGGCTCCCGCCCGCTGGTGCGCGGCGGGGTCGGCGACTGGGTCCGCATCTTCGACGAGCGGCGCCCGGTCTACGAGTCCCTCGCGGACACCGTGGTCGACACCTCCCGGCGGCCGATCACCCTGATCGCCGCCGAGATCGCGGAGTGGGTGCGCGCGCAGCGCCCCTCCGCCACCCCTGCACCATCGGACCCGGCGGCCACGAGCCGCCCGAGCGGAAGACAGTCATGAACGACGGCACCACCGCCATCCCCGTCGCCGGAGAGAACGGCTACGACATCCACGTCGGGCGCGGACTCCTCGACGGCCTCGCCGACGCGATCGGCCCCCGGGCCGCGAAGGTGCTCATCGTGCACCCGCCGACCCTCGCGGTCCTCGCCGCCGAGATCCGCGAGAGCCTGCTCGAGCGCTACGAGGTGCTGCTCGCCGAGGTCCCGGACGCCGAGGCCGCGAAGCGCGTGGAGGTGGCGGCCTTCTGCTGGCAGGTGATGGGGCAGTCGGACTTCACCCGCACGGACGTGGTCGTCGGCTTCGGCGGCGGCGCGATCACCGACCTGGCCGGCTTCGTCGCCGCCACCTGGCTCCGCGGGGTCGACCTGGTGCAGGTGCCGACCACCGTGCTCGGGATGGTCGACGCGGCCGTCGGCGGGAAGACCGGCATCAACACGGCCGAGGGCAAGAACCTCGTCGGCGCCTTCCACGCGCCACGGGCGGTCGTCGCCGACCTCGACGTGCTGACCAGCCTCCCGCGCAACGAGATCCTCGCCGGCTTCGGCGAGATCGTGAAGTACGGGATGATCGCCGAGCCGCGCATCCTCGACATCATCGAGTCCGACATCGACCTGGCCACCGACCCGACGTCGGAGGAGTTCCGCAGCCTGGTCGAGCTGTCGATCGGGATCAAGGCGCGGGTCGTCGGCGAGGACTTCACCGAGAAGGGCCTGCGCGAGATCCTGAACTACGGGCACACCCTCGGGCACGCGGTCGAGCACGCCGAGCGCTACCAGTGGCGCCACGGCGCGGCCGTCTCCGTCGGGATGATGTTCGCGGCGGAGCTCTCGCGCCTGACCGGATCGCTCAGCGACGCGGTGGTGGACCGCCAGCGCCGGGTCCTCGAATCGCTGACCCTGCCGACGAGCTACCCGCTCGGACGATGGGAGACGCTCCTCGCCGCGATGCAGCGCGACAAGAAGACCCGCGCGGGGATGCTCCGCTTCGTGGTCCTCGACGACATCGCCCGCCCGAGCATCCTGCAGGGGCCGGAGACGTCGCTGCTGTTCGCGGCGTACCAGGAGATCGGATCGTAGGTCCGGCTCGGCTGAGCCCGGGCGGCGCCGTCAGCCTCCGCCCAGGGCGGCCCTCCGCGCCTGGGCGTACTCGGCCTCGGTGATCGTGCCCGCCGCTCGCAGCGCCTCCAGCTCGGCGAGCCGGTCCGCCAGCGGGCGGGCGGAGCCGGGACCCTCGCGCGCGAAGCGGGCCGCGACCTCGGTCCGCAGGGTCAGGGGATCCACTCCGAGCGAGCGCGCCCGGCGCACGTTCACGACGATCAGCACCACGACGAGCACGATCACGACGGCGATGACGATCGGCACGGCGATGAACGCGATCGAGTACCAGGGCGGCACGACGGTGTCGGCGGGAACGGCGTCCCTGTGCTCCTCCTCGGGGTCGGTCCTCCACCGTCTCGCGCTCCCGCGGACCGGTGGGGCGATTCGCACGCGGCGTCCAGACTCCTCTGCCGACGGGGCCGCGTCGACTACACTCGACGGGTCAGCCGGACCGGCCGATATCGCCGCGCCCGCGTACCGGGCTCGCCGGCGCAGACTTCCACCGAAACGGATCCCCCTTCGCATGGCCTCTACCACCGACATCAAGAACGGCACCGTCCTCAGCATCGACGGCCAGCTCTGGAACGTCATCGACTTCCAGCACGTCAAGCCGGGCAAGGGCGGCGCCTTCGTCCGCACCAAGATGAAGAACGTCCTCACGGGCAAGGTCGTCGACAAGACCTTCAACGCGGGCGCCAAGATCGACACGGCCAACGTCGACCGCCGCGACTTCCAGTACCTCTACCGCGACGGCGCGGACTTCGTGTTCATGGACACCAGCGACTACGACCAGATCACCGTCCCCGAGGCGGTCGTCGGCGACGCGGCGAACTTCATGCTCGAGAACCAGAACGTGACCCTCGCCCTGCACGACGGCGACCCGCTCTACATCGACCTCCCCGCCTCGGTCGTCCTCGAGATCACCTACACGGAGCCGGGCCTCCAGGGCGACCGCTCGACCGGCGGCACCAAGCCCGCGACGGTCGAGACCGGCTACCAGATCCAGGTCCCGCTCTTCCTCGAGCAGGGCACGAAGGTCAAGGTCGACACCCGCACGGGCGACTACCTCGGCCGCGTCAGCTGAGCCGGGCCTCCCGTGAGTGCTCGCACGAAGGCGCGCAAGCGCGCCCTCGACATCCTCTACAACGCCGACGTCCGGCAGATCAGCTTCGCCCAGTCGCTGCGCGCCGAGGCCGAGCGGGCGGCGAACGAGCCGGCCCGTGAGGCCTCGTGGCTCTACGCCCGCGAGATCGTCGACGGGGTCATCGACCACGCCGACGAGATCGACGAGCTGATCGCCCGGCTCGCCCAGGGCTGGACACTCTCGCGCATGCCCTTGGTCGACCGCGCGATCCTCCGGATCGGGGTGTGGGAGATCCTGCACAACGACGCGGTGCCCGACGGCGTCGCCATCTCGGAGGCCGTCGAGGCCGCCACGTCGCTGTCGACCGACGACTCGGCGGGCTTCATCAACGGGCTCCTCGCCTCCGTCGCGGAGTCCCGCACGACGGCCTGACCCGCCCCGGAGACCTGCTCGGCCCGCCGGATCCCCGTGATCGGGCGGGCCGAGGTCGTTCCCGGGCTGCCCGTCCGGCGGGCCGCGCGACGGCCCCTATACTCGACACGGCTTTTCCTTTAACAGCCGTCCTGTGAGGCGGGGAAGGAGGTCGGTGTGACGGCACGAATCGTGCTCAACGGCGCTGACATCACGCGAGCGCTCACGCGCATCGCCCACGAGATCCTCGAGTCGAACCGCGGGCCCGATTCGCTGGTCGTCCTCGGCATCCCGACGCGCGGCGTCGCCCTCGCGAGGCGCATCGCCGAGACGATCGCGCGGATCGAGCCGGACGGTCCCCCCGTCTTCGCCGGCTCCCTCGACGTGACCATGCACCGCGACGACCTCTCCCGGCACCCGGTCCGCACCCCCGCGCGCACCGCCGTCCCCGCGAGCATCGACGGCCGGACAGTGGTCCTCGTCGACGACGTCCTCTTCTCGGGCCGCACCATCCGCGCCGCCCTGGACGCCCTCAGCGACATCGGCCGTCCGCGAGCCGTGCGGCTGGCCGCGCTGGTCGACCGCGGGCACCGCGAGCTCCCGATCCGGGCGGACTTCGTCGGCAAGAACCTGCCGAGCAGCCTGAGCGAGCGGATCAACGTCCGGCTCGTCGAGACGGACGGCGAGGACCTGGTCGCGATCGAGTCGCAGGCCACCGGCGAGGAGACGGCTCCGTGAAGCACCTGCTCTCGACCCGCGACCTCGACCGCGCGAGCGCGATCGCACTCCTCGACATCGCCGAGGACATGGCGGACGTGCAGAACCGCGAGGTCAAGAAGCTGCCGACCCTGCGCGGGAAGACCGTGGTCAACCTCTTCTTCGAGGACTCCACCCGCACGCGGATCTCGTTCGAGGCGGCGGCGAAGCGGCTCTCGGCCGACGTCATCAACTTCAGCGCGAAGGGCTCCAGCGTCTCCAAGGGCGAGAGCCTGAAGGACACCGCGCAGACGCTCGCCGCGATGGGCGCCGACGGCGTGGTCATCCGCCACAGCGCCTCCGGAGCCCCCGCGGTTCTTGCGGCGAGCGGCTGGATCGACGCGTCGATCCTCAACGCCGGTGACGGGACCCACGAGCACCCGACCCAGGCGCTCCTGGACGCGTTCACCATCCGCCGGCGCCTGCACGGCGCCTCCGCGTCCCGCGGCAAGAGCCTCGACGGCGTCGCGGTCACGATCGTGGGCGACGTCCTGCACTCGCGGGTGGCGCGCTCGAACGTCTGGCTGCTGACGGCGCTGGGCGCCGAGGTGACCCTGGTCGCACCGCCGACCCTCGTGCCGGTCGACACGCGCGACTGGCCCGCGACCATCCGCTTCGATCTGGACGAGGCGATCGACACCGGGCTCCCCGACGTCGTGATGCTCCTGCGCATCCAGCTCGAGCGGATGTCGAGCGGGTTCTTCCCCAACGGCCGGGAGTACGCGCGGATCTGGGGCCTCGACGACGAGCGGCTCGCCCGGCTGGGTCCCGATACCATCGTCATGCACCCCGGACCCATGAACAGGGGCGTCGAGATCTCCTCGGCGGCCGCCGATTCGAGCCGCTCCACGGTGCTCGAACAGGTCACGAACGGAGTGTCCGTCCGGATGGCCGCGCTCTACCTGCTGCTGTCCGGCGAACGGGAGGTCCACTGATGAGCACTGCCCAGCCGCTTCAGAGCACGGCGCCGGAGCGGATCCTGATCTCGGGAGCGACGCTCGCCGACGAGTCGACCGCCGACCTGCTGATCGACGGGGGCGTGATCGTCGAGATCGGCGCCGACCTCGACTCGCGCGGGGCCCGCGTGATCGACGCCGACGGCCTGCTGGCGCTGCCCGGCCTGGTCGACCTGCACACCCACCTGCGCGAGCCGGGGTTCGAGCAGAGCGAGACGATCCTCACCGGGACGCGAGCTGCGGCTGCCGGAGGCTTCACCGCCGTCTTCGCGATGGCGAACACCTCGCCGGTGCAGGACACCGCGGGCGTGGTCGAGCAGGTGCGGAGCCTGGGCGAGGACGCCGGCTACGCGACGGTCCGCCCGATCGGCGCGGTGACCGTGGGTCTGGCGGGGGAGTCGCTCGCCGAGCTCGGCGCGATGGCCCGCAGCCGCGCGGCCGTGCGGGTCTTCTCGGACGACGGGAAGTGCGTCTCGGACGCGCTGCTGATGCGCCGCGCTCTCGAGTACGTCAAGGCGTTCGACGGAGTCGTCGCCCAGCACGCGCAGGAGCCGCGGCTCACCGTGGGCGCGCAGATGAACGAGGGCGCCGTCTCCAGCGCCCTCGGCCTGCAGGGCTGGCCCGCCGTGGCCGAGGAGGCGATCATCGCCCGCGACGTGCTCCTCGCCGAGCACGTGGGCTCCCGCCTGCACGTCTGCCACGTCTCGACCGCGGGCTCGGTCGACGTCATCCGCTGGGCGAAGGCCCGGGGGATCGACGTGACCGCCGAGGTCACCCCCCACCACCTGCTCCTCACCGAGCAGGCCGTCGCCGGCCAGGACGGGCCGAGCTACGACGCCCGCTTCAAGGTGAACCCGCCGCTGCGCCGCGACGAGGACGTGCTCGCCCTCCGCGAGGCCCTCGCCGACGGCACCATCGACATCGTCGCCACCGACCACGCGCCGCACCCGGTCGAGGCGAAGGACTGCGAGTGGGACGCCGCGGCGTTCGGCATGGTCGGCCTCGAGAGCGCGCTGAGCGTGGTGCACGCCGCCGTCGTCGAGGACGGGCGGATGAGCTGGTCCGACGTCGCGCGCGTGCTCTCCTCCGCCCCCGCCCGCATCGGCCGGCTCGACGGCTACGACCGCGGCCTCGCCGTCGGGGCCGCCGCGAACGTCGTGCTCTACGACCCGGAGGCGCGACGCCGCTTCTCCGTCGAGGACCTGCGCGGCCGCAGCGGCAACTCCCCGTACCTCGGTCGCGAGCTGCCGGGCCGCGTCGTCGCCACCCTCCACCGGGGCTTCCCGACCGTGCTGGACGGCGAGCTCGTCGACGCGGCGGTCGTCGCCGCCTCCGCGAAGGCCTCCCGTGGATAGGGCCGCGATCACGATCGTCATCGCCGCGGTCGTCGTCCTCGTCTTCGTCGGCATGCTGCTCTCCTGGCGCGCGCGGCGCCGCCGCTCGGCCGCCCTCGCGCCGGAGCCCGTGCCCGCGTCCTCGCTGGGCGCCGAGGTCGAGCGCGTCGACCTCCCGTACGTGGCCACGACCCGCTTCGAGCAGCCGCTCGAGCGCGTCGTGCTGCCGGGGCTCGGCTTCCGCGGCAACGCGGTGCTGCGCCTCCACGAGCGCGGCGTCGTGATCGCCCCCGTCGGCGAGCGCGAGACGGTGATCCCGGCCTCCCTCCTGCGCGGAGCGGGCCAGGGCAGCTACGTGATCGACCGCGTCGTCGAGGAGGGCGGCCTGCTCGTGATCTCCTGGTCGCCCCGCGGCGACGAGACCGTCGACAGCTACCTCCGCGTGGCCGAGCCCGCCCTCCGGGCGCACCTGGTCGCCGAGCCGCGCATCCTCGACATCATCGAGTCCGACATCGACCTGGCCACCGACCCGACGTCGGAGGAGTTCCGCAGCCTGGTCGAGCTGTCGATCG
>NZ_PSUB01000021.1:0-38197 GCF_002931595.1 Rathayibacter sp. AY2B9 | reverse complement strand
C
The DNA here is from genome assembly GCF_002931595.1 of Rathayibacter sp. AY2B9. Lineage (NCBI taxonomy): Bacteria > Bacillati > Actinomycetota > Actinomycetes > Micrococcales > Microbacteriaceae > Rathayibacter > Rathayibacter sp. AY2B9. The sequence goes on along the minus strand of NZ_PSUB01000021.1, from coordinate 38,196 downwards.
CGCCGAACCAGTGATCCGCGTGCCAGCGGATCGCTGTAGGCGAACGCGACCCGCTCCACCCACCCCGCCACCCCCGGAAGCCGACCGCGGCGAGCCGGGCAGGGCCCGGCTCGCTACTTGATCAGCCGCGACAGCAGCCGGTCGGCGAGGATCCTGCCGTCGGTCTGGCAGGTGGGGCAGTACTGGAGCGTGGAGTCGTGGAAGACCACCTGGCGGATCGTGTCGCCGCAGACGGGGCACGCCTCTCCTGTGCGGCCGTGGACGCGCATGCCGAGCTTCTTCTCGCGCTTGAGGTCGGCCGCGTGCAGGCCCTCGGCGCGGGCGAGCGCCTCCTCGAGTGTGTAGCGGAGGGCCGCGTAGAGGCGGTCCAGCTCGTCGGCGTTGAGCGCGGCGGGCTTGAAGGGCGACATGCGCGCCACGTGGAGGATCTCGTCGGAGTAGGCGTTGCCGATGCCGGCGATGCGGGACTGGTCGCGGAGGACGCCCTTCACCTGCGCCCTGCCCGCCGTGGCGAGGATCGCGCCGAGGATCTCCTCGGTGAACTCCGGGTCCAGCGGATCGGGACCCAGCCGGGCGACGCCCGGGACGTCGAGCGGATCGGCGACGATCGAGAGCGCGAGGCTCTTCTTGGTGCCGGCCTCCGTCACGTCGAACCCCGACCCGTCGTCGAGGACCAGCCGCGCGGCGAGCGGTCCCCGGCCGGGCTTCGCCGGCGCCGTCGGCCGCTCGGGCCGCCAGCGGACCCAGCCGGCGCGGGCGAGGTGCAGGAGGACGTGGGCCTCGCCGACTGCGAGGTCGAGGAACTTGCCGTGCCGCGACACTCCGTGGACGGTCTCGCCGGAGAGAGCCGACGGCGGGATGGCCACGGTCTTGAGGGCGGAGATCGCGAACACGTCAAGCCGCTCGAGGACGCGTCCGCCCAGGCGCGCGCCGAGATCTAGAGCGAGGGCCTGGACCTCGGGGAGTTCGGGCATGCGACCACCCTGGCCCGCGGGTCCCGCACCGTCCACCCCTGGCGGAGGGGGCGGCAGCGGGTCAGTCGCCGAAGCGCGTCGCCGCGACCTTCCGCAGGAACAGCTCGTGGAACCGGTAGTCGCCGGTGATCTCGGGATGGAACGCCGTCCCGAGGAGGTTGCCCTGCTCGACCGCGACCACCCGCCCGTCGGCGACACTGGCGAGCGCGGTCGCCCGCTCGCCCAGCTCCTCCACGACCGGTGCGCGGATGAAGACCGCGTGCACCGGCGGATCGCCGATGGCCGGCACGTCGAGATCGGTCTCGAAGGAGTCGAGCTGGTTGCCGAACGCGTTCCTCCGGACCGACACGTCCAGGCCGCCGAAGCTGCTCTGGCCGTCGATGCGGTCGAGGACCCGGTCGGCGAGCATGATCAGCCCGGCGCAGGTCCCGTAGACGGGCATCCCCGCACTGATCGCCTCGACGACCGGCTCCGCGAGGCCGAAGAGGCGCGACAGCTTGTCCATCACCGTGGACTCGCCGCCCGGGATGACCAGCCCCGCGACGGTGGCGAGCTCCTCCGGGCGTCGCACCAGCACCACCTCGGCGCCCAGCTCGCGCAGGACGTGCGCGTGCTCGCGGAAGTCGCCCTGCAGCGCGAGGACCCCGACGCGGAGCCCCTCGAGGGACTCCCGCGTCGATCCTGCGCCGGCGAGCGGCGCGTCGGCGCTACCAGCCACGCTCGGCGAGGCGGTGCGGCGCGGGCACGTCGGCCACGTTGATGCCGACCATCGCCTCGCCCAGGCCGCGCGAGGCCTCCGCGACGACCTTCGCGTCGTCGAAGAAGGTGGTCGCCTTCACGATCGCGGCCGCGCGCTTGGCGGGCTCGCCCGACTTGAAGACGCCGGAGCCGACGAACACGCCGTCGGCGCCCAGCTGCATCATCAGCGCCGCGTCGGCCGGGGTCGCGACCCCGCCGGCGGTGAAGAGGACGACGGGGAGCTTGCCGGTCCGGGCGATCTCTACGACCAGGTCGTAGGGGGCCTGCAGCTCCTTCGCGGCGACGTAGAGCTCATCCTTGGTCATCGCCTTCAGGCGGTTGACCTCGCCGGAGATCGTGCGGATGTGCTTGGTCGCCTCGGAGACGTCGCCGGTGCCGGCCTCGCCCTTCGAGCGGATCATCGCTGCGCCCTCGGTGATGCGGCGCAGCGCCTCGCCCAGGTTGGTCGCTCCGCAGACGAAGGGGACGGTGAAGTTCCACTTGTCGATGTGGTTCACGTAGTCGGCGGGCGAGAGGACCTCGGACTCGTCGATGTAGTCGACGCCGAGCTCCTGCAGGATCTGCGCCTCGACGAAGTGGCCGATGCGCGCCTTCGCCATGACGGGGATCGACACGGCGGAGACGATGCCGTCGATCAGGTCGGGGTCGCTCATGCGTGCGACGCCGCCCTGCGAGCGGATGTCGGCGGGGACGCGCTCGAGCGCCATGACGGCGACCGCGCCGGCGTCCTCCGCGATGCGGGCCTGATCGGCGTCGACGACGTCCATGATGACGCCGCCCTTGAGCATCTCGGCGAGACCGCGCTTGACGCGGCTCGAGCCGAACTGCTCGGGAGCGGACGAGGACGGAGTGGTGGTGTCGGTCATGTTCGCGAGTCCTGTTCTGTGCGGCGACTTCCGCCGACGGCAGCTCCGAGTCTACGAGACGGCGCCCGCCGTCCGCGGCGCTGGACAGGGGGCCGGGCGGCGGTCTAGAGGCTCGGCCAGGCCGCCGCGAGGCTCGCCCGCACGTCGCCGAGCAGCTGCGGGAGCGCCTTCGTGCGGGCGATGATCGGGAAGAAGTTCGCGTCGGTCGCCCAGCGCGGAACCACGTGCTGGTGCAGGTGCGCGGCGATCCCCGCTCCCGCGACCGCGCCCTGGTTCATCCCGAGGTTGAAGCCGTCGTTGTTCGAGACCGAGCGGACGACGCGCATCGCCGTCTGCGTGAGCGCTCCGATCTCGGCCACTTCCTCGGGAGTGGCCTCGTCGTAGAGCGGGATGTGCCGGTACGGGCAGACCAGGAGGTGGCCGGAGTTGTACGGGAACAGGTTCAGCAGGACGTAGGCGTGCTCCCCGCGGGCGACGATGAGGGCCTCCTCGTCGCTCAGCGTCGGCGCCACGCAGAAGGGGCAGTCGTCGGCTCCGGGCTGCCCCTTCTGGATGTAGACCATCCGGTGCGGCGTCCACAGGCGCTGGAACTCGTCGGGAACCCCGGCGAGGTGCGCCGAGCCCTCCGCCCCCTCGGGCGCGCAGCCGTCGCTCACGCTCAGACCTGCGCCTTCGAGGCGACGGCCTCGCGGATGCGCGCGACGGCGTCGGCGACCGGGATCCCGTTCTCCTGCGTGCCGTCGCGGAAGCGGAAGCTGACGGCTCCGGCGTCGCGGTCCTTCTCCCCCACAATCATCTGGAAGGGCACCTTCTGCAGCGTGGCGTTGCGGATCTTCTTCTGCATCCGGTCGCTGGAGTAGTCGATCTCGGCGCGGATGCCCGACCGCTTGAGCTCGCCGACGACCTCTTCGAGGTAGGGCAGGTACTCGTCGGCGATCGGGATGCCCACGACCTGGACCGGCGACAGCCAGACCGGGAACGCCCCGGCGTAGTGCTCGGTGAGGATCGCGAAGAAGCGCTCGATGGAGCCGAAGAGCGCGCGGTGGATCATCACGGGCCGCTTCTTCGAGCCGTCCGAGGCCGTGTACTCGAGCTCGAAGCGCTCGGGCTGGTTGAAGTCGAGCTGGATGGTCGACATCTGCCAGGTGCGGCCGATGGCGTCGCGCGCCTGCACCGAGATCTTCGGACCGTAGAAAGCCGCTCCTCCCGGATCCGGAACCAGCTCGAGACCGGAGGCGACGGCGACCGCGCGCAGCGACTCGATCGCCTCCTCCCACTGCTCGGGCGCACCGACGAACTTCGGGTTGCCCTCCTCGTTCGTGGACAGCTCGAGGTAGAAGTCGTCGAGGCCGTAGTCGCGCAGCACCTGCAGCACGAACTCGAGGTTGCGGGTCAGCTCGGCCGACACGTCCTCCTGCGCGACGTAGATGTGGGCGTCGTCCTGGGTCAGGCCGCGCACGCGGGTGAGGCCCTGCAGGGTGCCGCTCTTCTCGTAGCGGTACACGGTGCCGAACTCGGCCAGGCGCAGCGGGAGCTCGCGGTAGCTGCGGCCGCGCGAGCGGAAGATCAGGTTGTGGAACGGGCAGTTCATGGGCTTGAGGTAGTAGTCCTGGCCCTGGCGGGTGACGTTGCCGTCCTCGTCCTGCAGCTCGTCGAGGTGCATCGGGGGGAACATCCCCTCGGAGTACCACTGCAGGTGCCCGCTCGTGAGGAACAGGTCGCCCTTGGTGATGTGCGGCGTGTAGACGAGCTCGTAGTCGTGGGCGAGCAGCTGCTCGCGCATGTACTGCTCGATCTCGTAGCGGATTATCCCGCCCTTGGGGTGGAAGACCGCGAGGCCGGAGCCGATCTCGTCCGGGAAGGAGAACAGGTCGAGCTCGTGGCCGAGCTTGCGGTGGTCGCGGCGCGCCGCCTCCTCGAGGCGGGCCTGGTGCTCGCGCAGCTCGTCCTTCGTGGGCCACGCGGTGCCGTAGACGCGCTGCAGCTGCGGGTTCTTCTCCGAGCCGCGCCAGTAGGCGGCAGCGTTGCGGGTCAGGGCGTAGCCGTTGCCGATCATGCGGGTGTTGGGCAGATGCGGACCGCGGCAGAGGTCCTTCCAGACCGTCTCGCCGGAACGCGGGTCGACGTTGTCGTAGATGGTGAGCTCGGCGCCGCCGACCTCGACGCTCTCGTCCTCGGCTCCCCCTCCCTTGATCCCGATCAGCTCGAGCTTGTAGGGCTCGCCGGCGAGCTCGGCGCGCGCCTCCTCCTCGGAGACGACGCGGCGCACGAACCGCTGGCCCTGGCGGACGATGCGGTCCATCGCCTTCTCGAGCGCCTTCATCGCCTCGGGCGTGAAGGGCTCCTCGACGTCGAAGTCGTAGTAGAAGCCGTCGGTGACGGGCGGGCCGATGCCCAGCTTCGCCTCCGGGTTGATCTGCTGCACCGCCTGCGCGAGCACGTGGGCCGCGGAGTGGCGGAGGATGTTCAGCCCGTCCGGCGAGGAGATGAGCACCGGCTCGATGCGGTCGCCCGGCACGACGTCGGCGGCGAGGTCCTTGAGCTCCCCGTTGACGCGGATCGCGACCACGGCCCGGTCGGTGAAGTGCGTGAATCCCGTGCCCGCCTCGGTGACGACCGAGTGGGACTCGTTCTCTGCGGGATTCGACGGTTCGTTCGACACGTGCGGGCACTCCTCGGGCTCGGTTGACCCCTCGACTGTAGTCGGCGGCGGCCTCTACCCGAGCGCGTCGCGCACGCGGACGCCGAGCGCGCGCAGAGCGGAGGCGAGCTCGTCCCGGTCGGCGCCGGGGAGCACGAGCGAGCTGCGCTCGAGCTGGTGCAGGAGGACCTCCTCCAGGCCGGGCGGCAGGGAGTCCACGGCGAGCGCCCCCTCGAGTGCGGCGAGCACGGCGACGACGGCCACCGCGTCGCGTGCCGCGAGTCTGCGTGCGCTGATCTCCATGCGTCTCCGTCCGTGTCGTCCGATCCCGTCACCCTGCCGACAGGACGTGCCCCGGAGAGGGGCGCGGGGGCGACCGGTGCGCAATCCGTCCAGGTGGCATCCTGGTCCGATGGGTGCCGGTCCTGCGCTGCAGCGCTTCACGCGCTCCGGGGCCGACCTGGAGGAGGCGCGGCGCTTCTACTCGGACGGCTACGGCGGGTCGGGATTCCGGACGGAACCGGTCGAGCGGCCCTTCTCCTTCCGCTACGACGTCTCCGGGAGCGAGGGCGTGAGCCTGCGGACGTCTGTGTTCCGGGGCTCCGTGTCCGGGGGGCTGCGTCCGGCGGGCGAGTACGTCGTCTCGTGGTTCCTCTCCGGCACGAGCGTGGTGGACCCGGAGGGCGATCGGATCGTCCACCTGCCGGGGCGGCCGGTCGTGTTCCCCAGCGCGCGTCCGTTCGAGTTCGTCAGCCGCGACTTCCAGCAGCGGCTCGTGCACGTGGCCGCCGGCCTCCTCGAGCAGGTCGCGTCCGAGGCCGGCGACGGCGTGCCGCTGCCGCTCGTCTTCGACCACCGCTCGATCGCCTCCGCGTCGGCACTCCCGGGCTGGTGGCGGGCGGTCGACGACTTCGCGGGCGTCCTCCGGTCGGGGCGCGAGGCGACAGCGCTGCAGCTCGTGGCGGCCGAGCGCGGCGTCGCTCTGCACCTGCTCGCGACTTTCGCGCACCGGCCGGTCGTCGTTCCGGCGCAGGTGCTGCGGCCGGGGCTCGAGCACCTGCTGCGTGCCGCCGAGTTCCTGCACGCGTTCGCCGCGTCGCCCGTCACCGTGTCCGACATCGCGACAGCGGCGGGGCTCACTCCGCGGGCGCTGCAGGCCGCGTTCCGGAGGCACTTCGGCGACACTCCGCTCGGCTACCTGCGCGGCGTGCGTCTCGACCGGGCGCGCGTCGAGCTGCGCGAGGGCGCTCCGGGCGAGGAGACCGTGCGCGCCGTCTCCGCGCGCTGGGGCTTCCTCAACCAGGGCCGCTTCTCGGGGGCGTACCACCGCCGCTTCGGCGAGTACCCGGTGGAGACCCTGCGCCGCTGACGCTCAGGCGCCGGGAGCGAGATCGCGGGCGTAGCAGACCGAGTGCTCGGACCCGATGTAGGCGCCGAACGGCGGGATGGCGTGGTAGCCCTCCCGGAGGTAGAACCGCATCGCGTCGGGCTGGAGCGTCCCGGTCTCCAGCACCAGGCGCGTCGTGCCCAGAGCGGCCGCCCGCGCCTCGAGCGCGCGCAGGACGGCCGTGGCCGCTCCGGAGCCGCGGGCGGCGCGGTCGGCGAACATCCGCTTCACCTCGATCGCCCCCGGTCCGAGGACGTCGTCGTCGAGAGGCCGCAGTCCGCCGCAGGCCACCGCCGTGCCGCTCGCGTCGCGGGCGACGAGGAAGACGGGCACGTCGTCGGCCGAGGGCGGCGTGCCGGGCTCGTGGTCGTCGTTGCCGTAGCGCTCGTCGAGCTCGCACCGCTGCGCGTCGCGCAGACGCTCGGCGTCCGGGTGGGTCCACGCCACCTCGTCGATGGTCCAGCTCATGAGGGCTCCTCCCGGCCGCGCGGCGGGCACGGCCGAGGCCATTCTGCCGCGCCAGCCCCCTCCGGCCGGCCCGGTGGCAACCCCTTCCGCGCCGGACCGCAGCGGGCGTCGACTGGAGGCCCACCGACGAAAGGACTCACCGTGCTCTCCGACTCCCCCATCGGCCCCGTTCTGCTCTCCCGCGACCTCGCCGCCTCCCGCGCCTTCTACGCCGGCTCCCTGGGACTGGAGGTCCTCGAGGAGAGCGAGTCGGCGATCGCCTACTCCTGCGGCGGCACGCGGCTCACCGTCACCTCCAGCACCACGGGCTCGAAGGACGAGCAGACCAAGGCCGCCTGGCGGGTGGCCGACCTGCGCGCCGAGCTGGACGCGCTGGCGGCGCGGGGCGTGGCTCCGGAGGACTACGACAGCGACGAGCTGCGCACCGAGAACGGCGTGGCCGACCGCGGCAGCGTCTGGGCGGCCTGGATCCTCGATCCCGACGGGAACGCGCTCGGCATCGAGCAGCCGAAGAGCTGATCGGCGCCGCTCTAGACTCGCCCCATGCCCGACGACTCCGCTCCGCTGCCCGCGCCCGGGTGGTACCCGCACCCGGCCGACCTCGGCTCGGAGCTCTACTGGGACGGCGCGGCGTGGACGGACCGGTCCCGTCCGTCCTCCTCGGCGCCCGCTCCCGCCTACGGCACGCCCCCGGGCGCTCCGGAGCAGGAGCTGTACGCCTATCCGTCCGCCCCGTCCTCCGCGGCGGGCCGCAACCCCATGGCGATCGCGAGCCTCGTGCTCGGCGTCCTGAGCCTGCTGATCAATCCGCTGCTGATCCCCTCGATCCTCGCCATCGTCTTCTCGGCGAAGGGCCGGGCGGCCGCACCGCTCGTCGGAGGCGGTCGCGGGCTCGCGACGGCCGGACTCGTCACCGGGATCCTCGGTCTGGTGTCGGGCGTGTTCACCATCGTCGGCAACCTCTCGGCCGGGGTCCCCGGCCTGGCCGGCTGACCGGGGTGCCGCGGCCCTCGACGCCCCGATGACCGCGCGCCGGAGCGCTCCCTGGCTCCTCGTCGTGGCGGTCGCCCTGGTCGCGCTGGTCCTGCGCGGTCCGATCGTCGCCGTCGCGCCCATCATCGACGCGGTGCGCGAGGACCTCGCGCTGTCCGCGGGCCAGGCGGGGATCCTCACCAGCATCCCCGTGCTCTGCTTCGCCCTGGCGACTCCGCTCGCCCTCCTGGTGATCCGCCGCGCGGGACCCGACGCCGCCGTGACCGTCACGGTGATCGGCGTCGCGCTCGGCACGATCGTCCGATCGATCGGCGACGTGGGACCGGCCGTGGCGGGCACCGTCCTGATCGGCGTCTCCATCACGATCGGCAACGTCGTCCTCCCCGTCGTGATCCGGCGGGACGTCGCTCCCGAGCGCGTCGACCTCACGACGGGCGTCTACACCGCAGCCCTCAACGTCGGCTCGACGATCACCTCGCTCGGCACCGCTCCGCTCGCTCTGGCGCTCGGCTGGCGCGGCGCCCTGCTCGTCTGGCTCGCCCTCAACGCCCTCGCTCTGGCCGGCTGGCTCGTGGCCGTAGGGCCTCGGGCGGCCCTGCGTCCGACTCCCCGCCCGGCCCGCGCCGACCGCGCACCGGCCGCACCGGCTCCGCGGATCTTCCGCAGCGCGACCGTGCTGGCGCTCGCGCTCTGCTTCTCGAGCCAGGCGTTCTCGTACTACGGAGTGACGGCGTGGCTCCCCTCGCTGCTCGTCGACCGCAACGGCTTCTCGATCGCGACCGCGGGCGCGAGCGCCTCGGTGTTCCAGCTCGCCGCGGTCGCCGGCGCCCTCGGCGTCCCGCTCCTGGTCCGGAGGCTCGGACCCCTGGGGGGCATCGTGCTCGTCGGCCTCCTCTGGTGCACGGTGCCGGCGGGGCTGCTGCTCGCGCCGCAGCTCTGGGCGCTCTGGTGCGTGCTGGGCGGCGCGGCCCAGGGCGGAGGATTCACGGTGGTCTTCGTGCTCGTCGTGCGGCTCTCCCGCTCCGACGCCCACGCGTCGCGGCTCTCGGCCACGGTGCAGGGGATCGGCTACGCCGTGGCCGCCACCGCCCCGACCGTCATCGGCTTCGCGCACGACGCGAGCGGCGGCTGGGAGGCTCCCCTGCTGACCGTCCTCGCCGCGACCTGCTCCTTCCTCCTCTTCGGCACCCTCGCCGCTGCGCGCCAGCGCCGGGCCTGACCCGCGACACGACCGGCCGCGCCGTCAAGGGGGCCGTCCGACGACTGTCGGCCCCGTAGCGTGTCCGCATGGCCGAGCAGAGCACGACCCGCGAGAAGACAGCGCCCGATCCCGACGATTCCCGGAAGCCCGACGACGTCACCGACATCACCAGGCGCTCCTGGTTCTACGTCCTCAAGAAGACGGCCCGCGAGTTCGGCGCGGACCAGTGCACCGACCTCGCCGCCGCGCTCACCTACTACGCCGTGCTCGCGCTCTTCCCCGCCCTGCTCGCGATCGTGTCGGTGCTGGGGCTCTTCGGCCAGGCGCAGGCCACCACCGATCTGGTCCTCGACCTGATCGGGAACCTCGCGTCGAGCGAGGTCGTCGACCTGCTGCGCGACCCGATCCAGGCGCTGACCAGCTCCTCCGCCGCGGGTCTCGCCTTCGTGACCGGTGTCGTCGGAGCGATCTGGTCCGCCTCCGGCTACGTCGGCGCCTTCGGCCGCGCGATGAACCGCGTCTACCAGATCGACGAGGGGCGCCCCTTCTGGAAGCTCCGCCCGACGATGCTCGGCGTGACCGTGGTGACGGTCGTCCTGATCGTGATCGCGGCGCTCATCCTGGTGCTCAGCGGACCGGTCGCGACCGCCGTCGGCGACGTCGTGGGCCTCGGGCCCGCCGCCCTCACAGTGTGGAACATCGCGAAATGGCCGGTGCTCGTGGTCATCGCGATCGTGATCGTCGCGATCCTGTACTACTGGGCGCCCAACATCCGCCAGCCGAAGTTCCGCTGGATCAGCATCGGATCGATCGTCGCCCTGGCGATCTGGCTGATCGCCTCGACCGGCTTCGCGTTCTACGTGGCCAACTTCTCCAACTACAACAAGACCTACGGCTCGCTCGGCGCCGTGATCGTCTTCCTCCTCTGGATCTGGATCACCAACATCGCCCTGCTCTTCGGCGCGGAGTTCGACGCCGAGCTCGAGCGCGGACGCGAGCTGCAGGCGGGCATCGAGGCGGAGGAGACCATCCAGCTCCCCCCGCGCGACACCGCCGCGAGCGACAAGAAGGCGGCCGTGCACGAGAAGGACGTCCGCGACGGACGCTGGCTGCGCCTGGCGAGCGAGAACCGCAGCGACAAGGGCGCGGCCCAGGACGACGAGGCCGCGAAGAAGAAGTGACTCAGGACTCGGACGACCAGAGCGCGCGGTAGTAGGCCGCGCGCTCGTCGTCCGGATCCGCTCCGTACTCCGCGAGGAGCAGCGGGGTGTGGCCGGGGCCGTAGTTCCAGCCGAGGCTGACCGCGGCGACCGCCAGATCCGCCCAGCGGTCGCCCACGCCCAGGTCGCCGACGTCGACCGTGCCGCTCCAGCGTCCGTCGTCGTCGACCAGCGTGTTCGGAGCGCACGCGTCGCCGTGCACCACGACGGGGTCCACGAGCTCCGGAGCCGCGCCGAGCGCCGACGGCCGGCGCGCGAACCAGGAGTCGTCGCGCAGCTCCTCGGGCACCGCGTCGACGGGGAGCGCGTGGACCGCCCGCAGGCCGGCCGCGATCGCGCGGACGGCCTCCTCCGGCCGGGCTGTCCACTCCGGGTCGACGGCGCTCCGCCCGGGCAGCGGTGCGGTGAGGAGCCACTGCCCCTCCTCGTCCTCGCCCGCCTCCAGGATCCGGGGCGCGACGATCCGCCCCTCCAGCCAGCGCAGACGCGCGATCTCGCGACGGAGGTCGACGCCCGTGGACCGGGGATTCCACTTCAGGTACCCGGCGTCCACGCGGAAGGTCAGCCCGTCGAGCTCGTTGCGCCAGACGAGCGCCGGATCGGTGCCGTCGTTCAGGCGCCTCGCCGGCGACGGGATCCGGACGCCGTCGAGCGAGAACTGCCGTGCGAGGTCCGGACCGCTCATGCCCCCAGGGTAGGCGCCCCGATCCTGAGAGGATCCGCATGCCGCGGACCGCGCCACCCGCCTCCTCCGAGCAGAGCGCCTTTACCCTGACGGGCGTGCCGGAGCAGCCGCCCGGCGCGATCCGGTGACGAGGGAGCCCCCGTGACGCAGAGCGACGACGACCGCGGGCCCGCGCAGCCCGACTTCTCGAGGGAGCAGGAGGGCTACCGTCCCGGGCTCAAGCCCCGGCAGCTGCAGATGATCGCCATCGGCGGCGCGATCGGCACCGGCCTCTTCCTCGGCGCGGGCGGGCGACTCGCCACCGCCGGTCCCTCGCTCGTCGTCGTGTACGCGGTCTGCGGCGTCTTCGCCTACCTGATCCTCCGCGCGCTCGGCGAGCTGGTCCTGCACCGGCCGAGCTCGGGCTCCTTCATCTCCTACGCCCGCGAGTTCCTGGGCGAGAAGGCCGCCTTCGTCGCCGGATGGATGTACTTCCTGAACTGGGCGATGACCGCGATCGCCGACGTCACCGCGGTGGCCCTGTACGTGAAGTACTGGTCGCTCTTCTCCTCCGTGCCCCAGTGGCTCCTCGCACTCATCGCCCTGGTCGTCGTGCTCTCGCTGAACCTCGTCTCGGTCAAGGTCTTCGGGGAGCTGGAGTTCTGGTTCGCGCTGATCAAGGTCACGGCGCTGGTGGTCTTCCTGGTGATCGGCGTCGTCGTGCTCGCCGCGGGCTGGCCGCTGCAGTCCGGCGGCGTCGCCGTGGACCCCGGGATCAGCCTCTGGAACGACAACGGCGGCATCCTGCCCGGCGGCCTGATCGCCAGCGTCCTGGTCGTCCAGGGCGTGGTGTTCGCCTACTCCGGAGTCGAGCTGGTCGGCACGGCGGCGGGCGAGACCGCGGAGCCGGCGAAGGTCATCCCGCGCGCGATCAACTCGGTCATCCTGCGCATCGCCGTCTTCTACGTCGGCTCCGTGCTGCTGCTGACGCTGCTGCTGCCCTACACGGCCTACTCGAAGGGCGAGAGCCCGTTCGTCACGTTCTTCAGCTCACTGGGCGACGGCTCCTCGGGCGAGATCGCCGGATCGATCATGAACTTCGTCGTGCTGACGGCCGCGCTCTCCAGCATCAACGCCGGGCTCTACTCGACCGGCCGCATCCTCCGCTCCATGGCGCTCAACGGCTCCGCCCCCGCCTTCACCGGCCGGATGAACAAGCAGGGCGTCCCCTACGGAGGCATCCTGCTCACGGCGAGCATCACCCTGATCGGGATCGTGCTGAACCTCTTCGTGCCGTCCGAGGCCTTCGAGATCGTCCTCAACGTCTCGGCGCTGGGCATCGTCACGGGCTGGGGCATGATCGTCCTCTGCCAGATGCAGCTGCAGCGCTGGGCGGCCCAGGGGCGCCTGGAGCGCCCGTCCTTCCGGATGCCCGGCGCCCCGGTGACCTCGTGGCTCACCCTGGCGTTCCTGGTGATCGTGGTGGTCCTCATCGCCGTCGACTTCCCGACCGGCACCTGGACCGTGGGGATCGTCGCGGTGGTCGGCGTGCCCGCCCTGATCGTGGGCTGGCACGTCGCGAAGCCGCGCATCCTGGCGATCGCGTCCGCCCGTGACGGCTTCACCGGCGCCCACCCCGTGATCGCCGCCCGTCCGGCCTCCGAGGCCAAGCGCGACGGGAACGAGCGGCGCCGCGAGTAGGGCGGGTCAGCGCCGGCGGAGGTAGCGCAGGAGCAGCGTGTCACCGGCGCTGAGCACGTGCGCCAGGTGCTGCGGGCGCGGTCCGGGGACGTCGCCGCGGGCGAGCCTCCCGGAGTCCCCCGCCTCGAGCGTCGGAGCGACGGTCAGGCAGAGCTCGTCGACGGCGTCCGCGGCGAGGAGGGTCCCGAGCAGCGACGGACCACCCTCGCAGTGGATCCTGCCGAGCCCCCGCTCTGCGAGCTGCGCCCGCATCCGCGTCGCGTCGAGCCGTGCGTCGCCGCAGACGAGCACGTCGGCGACCTCGGCGAGCTCCGCGCGGCGGCGGGCCGACGAGGAGCCGGTGGTCACGACGATCGGACGCACCGGCGCCTCGGTGAAGATCCGCGAAGCGGGATCGAGGTCGAGCGACCCCGAGACGATCGCGAAGACGGGCTGCGGGGCGAGCCCGGTGCCGAGCCGGGCCCGCACGGACTCGTCGCTCAGCACCATCGGGCCGTAGCCCTCGGTCCGCACCGTGCCGGCCGCGACGAGCACGACGTCGGCGAGCCGGCGGAGCAGGTCGAACACGCGCAGGTCCGCCGCGCCCCCGAGATCGCCCGAGACGCCGTCACGGGTGACCGCTCCGTCGACGCTCGCGACGAAGTTGACCCGGAGCCACTCCTCGCCCGCCCCGTCCGCGTAGAGGGCCAGCAGAGCCTCGTCGGACAGGTCCTGCCCGGCCGGCGACAGGCCGTCGATGCGGGCGCTCACGCCGCCGGCTCCACGTTGTGGCGGAGGAAGGCGGGCGCCCGCCAGCCCAGCACCGCCTCCGTCATCCGCACGGCGTCCACCGCCTGGCGCACGTCGTGCATGCGCACGATCCGCGCACCGTTCAGGATGCAGATCACCGCGGCGGCGAGGGAGCCCTCGAGGCGCTCCCCCTGCGGCCGGTCCAGCGCCTCGCCGATGAAGTCCTTGTTGGACACCGCGGCGAGCACCGGGAAGCCGAGCGCGGCCACCTCGCCCAGCCGGCGGGTGAGCTCGAGCGTGTGCAGGGTGTTCTTGTTCAGGTCGTGACCCGGATCGACGATGATCCTCCCGGCAGGCACTCCACCCGAGAGCGCGCGATCGACGCGGCTCCGCAGATGGTCGACCACGGTCGCCACGACGTCGTCGTACTCGGGTCTCTCCGGCTCGCTGCGGGGGGCGCCCACGCTGTGGGTGATGACGAGCTGGGCGGAGGAGGAGGCGACGACCTCGAGCATCCGGGGGTCGTGCAGCCCGCTCGTGTCGTTGATGACGGAGGCGCCCGCGGCGATGCTCGCGCGCGCGACCTCGGCGCTCGTCGTGTCCACCGAGACGACCACGTCGCTCCGCTCCGCGATGCCCGCCACGACGGGGACGACCCGGTCGAGCTCCTCCTGGAGCGTGACAGCGGGGCCGCGGCCGAACGGCACTCCGCCGATGTCGACCCAGTCGGCGCCGAGCTCCGCGGCGCGCACGGCGGCCGCGATGGCGCTGTCCAGGGCGAAGGTGGAGCCCTTGTCGTAGAAGGAGTCGGGTGTGCGGTTCACGACCGCCATCACGGCCACCTGCCGCTCGAAGTCGAACTCTCGTCCGCCGATGTGCCGCGTGGTCATGGGCGCGTCCCTCCCGCTCGGAACGCCGGGAGAAGGCCGGCGCCGCTCACCCTAGACGAGCGGAGTCGGCGGAGGCTGGAGCGGGCCGCCCTCGAGCAGCGCCTGGAAGAGGACGTGGTCCTGCCACTCCCCGGCGATCCGCAGGTAGCGCCGCGCGACGCCGATCCGCTCGAAGCCGTTGCGCTGCAGCACGGTCTGCGATCCGACGTTGTGGAGGAGCGTCCCGGCCTGCACGCGGTGCAGCCCCAGATCCTCACGCGCGGTGCGCAGGACGGCTCCGACCGCGCGGGTCATCACGCCGCGGCCCTGCAGACCGCTGTCGAGCCAGTAGCCGAGATCGCCGCTGTCGAAGGCGCCGCGGACGATGTTCGCGAGAGTCAGCCGACCGACGATCACGCCGCCCGCGTCGAGGACGAGCGGGAGGACGCTGCCGGCCCGGTGCGCGGCGAGCGCGTCCGCGACGGCGTCGGTCTGGCCCCCCGCCTCGAAGAAGCGGGTCGAGCGCGTCGGCTCCCAGGGCGCGAGGTGCCGGCGGTTGCGCCGGTACGCGGCGGCGAGGGCCGGTCCGTCGTCCCGCGAGACGAGCCGCAGGAGGGTGCCCTGGTCGTCGACGGGGATCGGGGCGGGCATCCTGCGAGGGTAGCGCCGGAGCCGGGAACGACAGAACCCCCGGCCAGGGGCCGGGGGTTCTCGTGGTGGGCGATACTGGGATCGAACCAGTGACCTCTTCCGTGTCAGGGAAGCGCGCTACCGCTGCGCCAATCGCCCGTTGCTCCGTGCGGAGCGCCTCGTTCGGTGAACGATCGAGGTGGATACGGGATTCGAACCCGTGTATACGGCTTTGCAGGCCGCTGCCTCGCCTCTCGGCCAATCCACCGTGTACGGGATTCGGTGTCGGCGGCCCGAGGGCCGACCAGGTGGGAGGCACCCGAGGGTGCCGTCCCGATGACGCCGGTCCGAGGACCGGTGTTCGAGCGGATGACGAGATTCGAACTCGCGACCCTCACCTTGGCAAGGTGATGCGCTACCGCTGCGCCACATCCGCATGTAGGTCGTACTGGTGTTGCCGTCTTGCGTGTCGTGCTGTCGTGCTGCCTGTCCGGCGCTTTCGCTGCCCGGCTCGACCTAGAAGAATGTATACGACAGCGGCGCCGGAATCCAAATCGAGCGGACGCCGATCCCGCCGCTCGGAGTCCGATCCGCGTCTTTCCGCGCGAAACCGGCTCGTCGCCGTCCGTTCACCCGGGCGTGGCGGGCGTCGGCGGTGCATCCGGGCCCCGCGGATCCGCTACGATCGTCTCTCGGGTCGTCCAGCACGTCCCCCTGGGCGATTGGCGCAGTTGGTAGCGCGCTTCCTTCACACGGAAGAGGTCATCGGTTCGAGTCCGGTATCGCCCACCCTCACCCCCGGTCCGTGCTCACGCACTCGGCCGGGGGTTCTCTCGTGCCGCCGCGGCCGTCCTCCGGCCTCGCAGCGCCCAGTCGAAGGAGCCGACCCGCGATGATGGGCCGCTCGCACGCCGTCTCCGGTGCGCTCGCCTGGGCCGTCGCCGCCTCCGTGCCCGCCGTCGCCGGGCCCCTCGACCTCGCGGGTCTCCCGCTCGACCTCCGACTGGTCGGCCTCGGAGTCGCCGCCGGCTGGGCCCTGGTGCCCGACGCGGACCACGCGAGCGCGACCGTCTCCCGCTCGGCGCCGGGCGCCTCCCTGCTCACGGCGACCGCGGGCCGGATCAGCGGAGGGCACCGGCACGGGATGCACTCGCTGCTCGCGGTCGCCGTCGTCTGGTACCTGGTGCCGGTGCTCACGGCGCTGCGCTTCCCGGTGCCGGTCGTCGGCCCCGTCGCCGTGGCCGCCGTGCTCACGCTGCCCGCCCTCGCGTTCGCCGCGAAGGCCGTCCGGGCCGCCCCCTCCTGGCGCATCGCCTGGGCCGGGGCGACGGTCGTCACGGTCCTGCTCGTCGCGCTCGCCGACGGCACCTGGGCGTGGCTCCGGGTCGCCGCGACGCTGGGCTACCTCGTGCACGTGGCCGGCGACGCCCTCACGACCGGCGGGATCAACTGGCTGTGGCCGCTGCGCGTGCGCCTGCCGCGGCGCCTGCGCCGGACACCGCTGCGCCACGTCTGGACCACCGGCGGCTACGCCGCGCTGCCCGTGCTGGGCTCCGCCGGGTCCTGGCGCGAGACGGTCCTCTACTGGCTGATGTCCGCGGCGACGATCGTGCTCACCGCCTCGATGATCACGGCCGAGCTGCTGTAGCCCGGGGCGCCCTCCTCAGAAGACCTTCCCCGGGTTCATGATCCCCAGCGGGTCGAACACGGCCTTGATCCCGCGCTGGAGCGCCAGCGAGTCCTCGCCCAGCTCCTCCGCCAGCCAGCGCCGCTTGAGCAGTCCCACGCCGTGCTCGCCCGTGAGCGTGCCGCCGAGGGCCAGGGCCGTGCGGAAGAGCTCCGCGGCGGCGCCCCAGACGTCCTCCCCCACGGGTCCGTCCCCCGCGGGCAGCACGAAGTTCGGATGGAGGTTCCCGTCCCCCG
This sequence comes from Rathayibacter sp. AY2B9, assembly GCF_002931595.1. Lineage (NCBI taxonomy): Bacteria > Bacillati > Actinomycetota > Actinomycetes > Micrococcales > Microbacteriaceae > Rathayibacter > Rathayibacter sp. AY2B9. The sequence goes on along the minus strand of NZ_PSUB01000021.1, from coordinate 21,171 downwards.
CGTGGGCGACGGTGGGGATGCTGAGCCCCGTCCGCTCCTCGATGCCGCGGATCGCCGCGAACATCGCCGGCAGCGCGGAGCGGGGCACGCAGACGTCCTCGATCAGCACCCGGCCCTCCGCCTCGAGCGCCGGGTGGAAGGCCCGGCGGACGGCCAGCAGAGCCTCGCCCTCGGCCGGGTCCTCGGTCGCCTCGGCGGCGCCCCCGGAGGCGGTCACGATCTCGAGGACGCGCTGCGACTCCTCCGCCGCTCCTCCGCCGTCCGTCTGGACGAAGAGGTAGGCGGCACCGCGGTCCAGGGCCGCTCCGGTGTAGCGCGAGATCGCGGCGAGCGCCGCCTCGTCCATCAGCTCCATCACCGCGGGACGGAGCCGCGCGGCGGTGATCGCGGCGGAGGCGGCGGCCGCGGCGACGACGCTCGGGAAGTACGCGCCGACCGTGACCACGCGCCCGGTCGGGATCGGGCGGAGCTTCACGGTGGCCTCCACGATGACGCCCAGCGTCCCCTCGGAGCCGGTCAAGAGGGCGGTGAGGTCGTACCCGGTGACTCCCTTCACGCTGCGGCGGCCGGTGCGGAGCAGGCGTCCGTCGGGGAGGACGACCGTCAACCCGAGCACCGCCTCGCGGGTCACGCCGTACTTGGCGCACAGCAGCCCCCCGGCGTTCGTCGCGATGTTTCCGCCGATGCTCGAGATCGCGCGGCTCGCGGGGTCGGGCGAGAAGACGAGGCCGTGCGGAGCGACGGCGTCCGACAGCGCCTGATTGATGACCCCGGGCTCGACGACCGCGAGCTCGTCCTCGAGCGACACCTCGAGGATGCGGTCCATCGCGGCGGTCGAGAGGACGAGCGCTCCCTCGCTCGCCACTCCCCCGGCAGCGAGGCCCGTTCCCGCTCCGCGCGGCACGACCGGGAGCCGGTGCTCCGTCGCTATGCGCAGCGCCGCCTGCACGTCCTCGACCGAGCGGGCAGCGACGAGCGCGAGCGCGCGACCCGGTGCGGAGAAGCCCGACTTGTCGGTGTGCACGGCCTCGAACCCGGGGCCCTCGGTCAGGACCGCGTCGCCGAGCGCGTCGCGCAACTGTCGGAGGATCTCGTGGTCGTGCATGGTTCACTCCGTGCGGTCGCGGGCGGGTCCTGCCGATCCTTCCACGGGCGCGGGGCAGGATGGCGGGATGACCGGAGAGACGCGATGGCCGCGGTGACGAGCGCGGGGATCCTGCTGCACCGCGAGGGCCCCTCCGGCACCGAGGTGTTCCTCGGGCGGATGGGCGGCCCATTCTGGACCCGGCGCCCCCGCGCGTGGACGATCCCGAAGGGCGTGCACACGGGCGACGAGACGCCGTTGGACGCCGCGCGCCGAGAATTCGAGGAGGAGACCGGCGCTCCTCCGCCCGACGGGGAGCTGACCCTCCTCGGCGCGTTCCGGCAGAGCGCGGCCAAGACCGTCACCGTCTTCGCCGGGCGCGGACTCGCGGACACCGCCTTCGTCGCGAGCAACACCTTCGAGCTGGAGTGGCCGCGGGGCTCCGGCGTGCTGCGCAGCTTCCCCGAGCTGGAGGACGCCCGGTGGCACCCGCTCGACGAGGCCCGCTCGCTGGTGGTGGCCGGGCAGGTCGCCGCCCTCGACGCGCTGGCCGAGCTGCTGGCGGATCCGGACGGCGGGGACCGGGCCGGCACCGCTCCCTAGTCGGCGGTCGCGTAGACCCGCAGGCCCAGCGGCACGATCCGCACCACGGCCTCGTCGAATCCGTCGCGGGAGCCGTCGAAGCGCTCGGTCTCGCCGTCGTGCGCCCACTCGGGGTCGTCCCCCGCGGGCCGGCGCGCGCCGACGGTGATCTCCGGCGTCGAGAACGACTCCACCACCGGTGCCCGCCAGCCGGGCACACGGCCGACCACCGGGGTCGCCGTACGGCCGAGCAGGAGCGAGAACGCTCCCCGGGTGCGCGGAGTCCGTCCTGAGTGCAGGATGCGCACGTCGAGGTGGCCGTCGTCGAGCCGACGCCGGGCGAGCGGGGCGGCCGTGCGCGGGTGCTCCTGGTTCACCCCGACGAAGTACGACCAGACGAGCTGCGTGCGCCCGTCGCGCCGGAGCTCGAACGGATCGGTGCGCCGCACGACCGAGAGGGCCGCGATCACGGCGGCGAGCGGCTTCCCGATCCGCTTCTCGCGCTTCTCGCGGGCCGCGACGAACTCCGGGTAGACGCCGATCGAGACCGTGTTGAGCACCGTGACCGGTTCTCCCCCGTCCGCGACGACCTCGGCCACGTCGACATCGCGGCGCTCGCCGATCGTCGCCGCGTCGAGCGCGTCCTGGACGGTGAGCAGCCCCAGCGCCTTCGCGAAGTGGTTCATGGTCCCGCCCGGCAGCACGAGCAGCGTCATCCCCTCGGCGCGGGCGAGAGCGGCACCGACCGACATGGTGCCGTCCCCGCCGTAGATCCCGAGCACCCGGGGCGGAGAGTCCCCCGAGCGCGCCTCGCGCACCACGTCGGCGAGGTCCTCCCCCTCGGTCAGCCGGTGCACGCGCGCCTTCGGGAACCGGGCTCGGACCAGCGGCTCGGGATCGGGGCGGTGCGAGTCCCGGCCCGCGCCGGGGTTGAGGACCACGAGGAGGGCGGCGCCGTCCCCCAGCGGGCTGCGGTCGACGGGGGGCCGGGTCGCGCGCTCCGAGACGGGCACGTGGCGCGGCTCGGCCGGCAGGACGGCTCGGCCGACGACCGCGACCGCCGCGCCGAGCGCCGCGCCGCCGAGGACGTCCGAGAGCCAGTGGACGCCGACGTGCAGGCGGGAGAAGGCCACGGCGGCGGCGAGCGGGGCGACCGCCGCCCCCACTCGGGGCGACTCGAGCGCGACCCCGGCGGCGAAGGCAGCGGCGCTCGCCGCGTGCCCCGAGGGGAAGGACGCCGACGTCGGCACCGTCGCCAGGCGCCGGCCGACCGGGACGTCGACGAGGAGCGGCCGGTCGCCGCCGAACACGCGCTTGCCGACCAGGTTCGCGAGCGCGCTGGCCGCGGCGAGCGAGGCGGTCCCCCGCAGAGCCTCGCGGGGACGGCCCGCCAGGAGCAGCAGGACGCCGACGCCGGCCCAGAGGACTCCGTGGTCCGCGGCCCGGGAGAGCCCCACGAGCGCCCCGTCGACGACGGGCGACGGGCGACGGGCGTTCAGCCGCCGGGCCGCACGAGCGTCCGCCCGGCGCACGACGCGCGGGACGGTGACGAGTCGGCGGAGCAGGACGGACGGGGGTCGGGTTCCGCGGAGGGCCATGCGCTCAGCGTAGGAGGAGGCGCCTCCGCGGTCCCTGGACCGGTCGACGGCGCGCTACACCTCGCCGAAGCCCGACTCGACCAGATCGCCGAGCCGGCCGACCGCCTCCTGGGCCTGCGGCCCCGACGCCGAGAGGACGACCTCGTCCCCGCGGTCGAGCCCCAGCGACATCACGCCGAGCAGGCTCGTGGCGTCCTTGCCGTTCGCGTCGATCCGGGCGTCGAAGGTGGCGGCGAGCGTGACGAAGTCGGCCGCGGGACGGGCGTGCAGGCCGTTCGGGTTGATGAGGCGGACGCGGCGCTGCACGCGCTCGTCACCGGGCGCGGCCTCCTCGGCGGGAGCAGCGAGCGCCTCGCCCCGGGCCGACTCCGCGGCGGCGAGCACCTCGTCCAGCGACGCCCCCGTGCCCGCGGCGACGGCGGCCGCGACCGCCCCCTCCACCAGCGGGGCGTCGGCGATCCGGACCCGGGCGCGCGCGTCGTCGTCGAGGAACTCGACCGCGGTCTCCGCCGTCATGATCGCCGAGCCGAGGTCGCAGAGGACGACGACCCCCTCGCCGGAGTCCGCTTCCGCCAGGGCCGCCGTGATGCGGTCGAAGCTGGTGCCGATGCCGCCGTCGTCCGTCCCGCCCGCGGCGACCAGCGCGACCGAGGCCGCCATCTGCTCCGCGAGCTCGACCAGCCCCTCCGCCAGCTGCGCGCTGTGCGAGACCAGGACCAGCCCGACGCTCACGCCGCCGCCTCGGCTGCTGCGCGGAGCAGGAGAACGGTCGACACGCTGCCGGGATCTCGGTGCCCGATGGCGCGCTCGCCGAGGTAGCTGGCGCGTCCCTTGCGGGCGACCAGCGGGTCCGTCGACTCCGCTCCCCTCTGCGCCGCCTCCGCCGCCGCGGCGAGGACGTCGGCCGGAGCCGCTCCCTCCTCGGCGGCGGCCGCGGCCGCGTCGACCGCCGGCGTCCACGCGTCCACCATCGTCTTGTCGCCCACCTCGGCCTTGCCGCGGAGCACGATGCCGTCCCTCGCCGCGGCCAGGAGAGCTGCGACGTCAGCGCCCTCGAGCGCGTCCTCGCCCGCGACCGCGGCGGAGGCCTTCAGGAACGCCGTGCCGAACAGCGGGCCCGAGGCGCCGCCGACGGTGGAGATGAGCGTCGTCGCGACCAGCTTGAGCACGTCCGCCGGGAGCCCCTGCTCCGGCGCCCCGTCCAGCTTCGCGACCACGGCCTGGAAGCCGCGGTCCATGTTCTCGCCGTGGTCCCCGTCGCCGATCGCCCGGTCGAGCGTGATCAGCTCGACCCGGTGCTCCGCGATCGACTCGGCGGCGCGGCGGATCCACGCCGTCGCCCACGCCGCGTCGAGCCCGGCTCCCTGTGCGTCCTGCATGGTCGTCTCCTCCTCGTGGGCCGCTCCTGCGGCTGTCGTTCCGGTCATGGTGTGCGCGCGGGCGCTCAGCGTCCCCACCGCAGCGCCGCGGTCTGCACCGGGGAGTCCCACAGCTCGGTCAGGGCGTCGTCGAGCTTGAGGACGGTGAGCGAGAAGCCCTGCATCTCGAGCGACGTCGTGTAGTTGCCGACGAGGCTGCGTGCGACGGTGATCCCCTTCTCGGCCAGCGCCTCGGCTGCGCGGCGGTAGGCGAGGTACAGCTCGATCTGCGGCGTGCCGCCCATGCCGTTCACCAGGAGCAGCACCTCGTCCCCGGAGGAGAACGGCAGGTCCTCCAGGATCGGGCCGAGGATCCGGTCGACGATGCGGTCGGCCGGCTCCAGCGCGATCTTCTCCCGGCCGGGCTCGCCGTGGATGCCGATGCCGATCTCGATCTCGTCCTCGCCCAGCTCGAAGCTCGGCTCGCCCGCGTGCGGGACGATGCACGGCGTGAGGGCGACGCCCATCGAGCGCACGTTGGCGATCACCGTCTCGGCGATCGTCGCGACCTCGTCGAGGGAGTCGCCCCGCTCGGCCGCCGCGCCCGCGATCCGCTCGACCAGCACGGTGCCGGCCACGCCGCGGCGGCCCGCGGTGTAGAGCGAGTCCTTCACCGCGACGTCGTCATCGACGATCACGCTGCGCACCTCGATCCCCTCGGCGCCGGCGAGGTCGGCCGCGGTCTCGAAGTTCAGGACGTCGCCCGTGTAGTTCTTCACGATGTGCAGCACACCCGCGCCGCCGTCGACGGCCTGCGTGGCCGCGACGATCGGATCGGGCGTGGGCGAGGTGAAGACGGGACCGGGGACGGCGGCGTCCAGCATCCCGAATCCGACGAAGCCCGCGTGCAGCGGCTCGTGCCCGCTGCCGCCTCCGCTGACGATGCCCACCTTGCCCGAGCGGGGCGCGTCGGCCCGCACCACGAACAGGGGATCCGACACCACCCGGACCAGGTCGGCGTGCGCCAGGCCGAAACCGGCCACCGACTCCGTGACGACGTTCTTCGGGTCGTTGATGAGCTTCTTCATCGAGGTCTCCTCCAGGATCGGGCCACCACTCGGGCGTCCCGTGACCTGCGGGCGATCCGGCGCGTGGTGGATCGCCGCCCGCACCGTCGCGGACAGCAGCCCCACGTTACGCCCTGCGCTCGCGCCTACGGCAGCGGGACGACGGCGCGCTGCGTCTCGCGGACCCACTCCTCGAGCTTGACCGTGGCGGCCCCGGAGTCGACGGCCTCCGCCGCGCGGTCCATCGACGTCCGCAGGCGCTCCAGGACGGGCGTGCGCACCAGGTCCGGGTCGCGCGCCAGGTCGAACGCCGCGAGGCCCGCGGCCGCGTTCAGAAGGACGATGTCGCGGACGGGGCCGCCGTCTCCCGCGAGCACCGAGCGCACCACGCTCGCGTTGTAGGCGGCGTCGCGGCCGCGCAGGTCGTCGATCCGCGCGCGGGGCAGGCCCAGGTCGCGCGGGTCGAGGTCGTGCTCGACCACGGAGCCGCGCGACACCTCCCAGATGTGGCTGTGACCCGTGGTCGTGAGCTCGTCGAGGCCGTCGTCCCCGCGGAACACCAGAGCCGTCGCCCCGCGCGTCCGGAACACGCCGACGACCAGCGGCACCCGGTCGAGGTGCGCCACCCCGACCGCAGAGGCCTCGGGACGCGCCGGATTGCAGAGCGGGCCGAGGAAGTTGAACACCGTCGGCACGCCCAGCTCGGCGCGCACCGGACCGGCGTGCCGGAAGCCGGGGTGGAAGAGGGAGGCGAAGACGAAGGCGATCCCCGTCCGCCGGAACACCTCGGCCACCCGCTCGGGAGAGAGGGAGAGGTCGACCCCGAGTGCCGCGAGCACGTCGGAGGAGCCGGAGGAGGAGGACGCGGCCTTGTTCCCGTGCTTCACGACGGGCGTGCCGGCGGCGGCCGCGATGATCGACGCGGTGGAGGAGATGTTGACGGTCCCGAAGCGGTCCCCGCCCGTCCCGACGATGTCCAGGGCCATCGGGTCCACGTCCAGCGGCACCGCGTGGTCGAGGATCGCGTCGCGGAAGCCGACGATCTCGTCGACGGTCTCGCCCTTCGCCCGGAGGGCCACCAGCAGTCCGGCGAGCTGCGCCGGAGTCGCCGCGCCCTCCATCACCTGCTCCATGGCCCACGTCGCCTCGGAGACGCTCAGATCGGAGGACTCGAGGAGTGCGCTGAGAACGTGCGGCCAGGACAGGGTTTCCGACATGGCTCCCAGATTATGCGACGAGGATCGCCTCCCGGCTAGTGCGACTTCCCTCCCCTGCCATCGGCCATAATGGTCTGTGTGACGAGCACCTCTCTCTCCCCCACGGCCACCGCGCCCGTAGTGAACCGACCCAACCCGGTCGCGGTCGGAACGATCGTCTGGCTGGGCAGCGAGGTCATGTTCTTCGCCGGCCTCTTCGCGATCTACTTCACCCTGCGCAGCACCTCCCCCGAGCTCTGGGGCGCCGAGACCCAGATCCTCAACGTCCCCTACGCGGGCGTGAACACGGTGATCCTCGTGGCCTCGTCGTTCAGCTGCCAGTTCGGCGTGTTCGCCGCCGAGCGGCTGCAGCCGCGCGCGACGGGCCTCAGCCCGTTCAAGTGGGGCATGGTCGAGTGGTTCTTCCTCACCTACGCCCTGGGCGCGGTCTTCGTCTCCGGCCAGGTGCTCGAGTACGCGACCCTCGTCTCCGAGGGCGTCACGCTCTCCAGCAACGCCTACGGCTCCGCCTTCTACCTGACGACCGGCTTCCACGCCCTGCACGTCACCGGCGGCCTCATCGCGTTCCTCCTCGTCATCGGCCGCGGCTTCGCGGTCAAGAACTTCGGCCACAAGGAGGCGACGAGCGCCATCGTCGTCTCGTACTACTGGCACTTCGTCGACGTCGTCTGGGTCGGCCTGTTCGCCGTCATCTACTTCCTCAAGTGACGCGCCCGCCGATGCCCCACTCCACTCCCGACCCCCGCAGGAAGGACGCCTCGATGGCCTCCCCGAAGACGAAGAGCCGAGCCAAGAAGGGTCGCCGCCACCCGCTCGCCACCCTGGCCCTGATCGCCATCGGCCTCGGGCTCACCGGCGGGACCTACGCCGCGGTCGGCGTTGCGACGTCCGCCTCCGCGGAGACGTCGTCCACCAGCCAGCAGACGATCGACGAGGGCTCGAAGCTCTTCGCCGCGAACTGCGCCACCTGCCACGGCCTCGACGCCGCGGGCACCGACAACGCTCCCTCCCTCATCGGAGTGGGCGCGGCGTCGGTCGACTTCCAGGTCGGCACCGGCCGCATGCCGATGCAGATGCACGGCCCCCAGGCGCTCGAGAAGCCGGTGCAGTTCACCGACGAGCAGGTCGGCGAGCTCGCCGCCTACGTCGCGTCGCTGGCCCCCGGCCCCGCGATCCCCGAGGGCGAGGTCCTCGACGGACAGGGCGACGCGGCGAACGGCGCCGAGCTGTTCCGCATCAACTGCGCCATGTGCCACAACGTGGCCGGAGCCGGCGGCGCGCTCACCGAGGGCAAGTTCGCCCCCCCGCTGGGCGGCGTGACCGAGGCCCACATCTACGAGGCGATGGTCACCGGCCCGCAGAACATGCCGGTCTTCAACGACCTGAACATCTCGCCCGAGGACAAGCGCGACATCATCTCGTACCTCAAGTACATCGAGGCCAACCCGTCCCCGGGCGGATTCGCGCTCGGCTCCCTCGGGCCGGTCGCAGAGGGCCTGTTCCTCTGGATCTTCGGCCTCGGCGCGATCGTGGCACTGACGGTGTGGATCACCGCCCGATCCAACTAGACGACTGCAGCGCCCTGACGGGCGCGACTGACCCACGGCACCGACTGGTGCCGACACGGCGTGAAAAGGAGAACCATGGCAGAGCACGATGAGGGTGGCACGGACCTCGCCACCTCGTCGGCCACCGGGCACGGAACGGCTCCGGCCGGCACCGCGGTCGTGACGCGGGACCGCGTCCAGGACCCGGGCCTCCCGCCGCACCGCCCCCGGATGACCGACCTCGACCCCAAGGTCGAGAAGCGTGCCGAGCGCACGGTGTACACGCTCTTCTACCTCTCCTTCGCGGGCTCGATCTTCGCGGTCGCCGCCTACATGGCGTTCCCGATCACCGAGGACGTCGCGTCGGTCCGGCTGAACACGCTGTTCATCGGCCTGGGCATGTCCCTCGCGCTCCTGGGCATCGGCATCGCCGCCGTCCACTGGGGCAAGCAGCTGATGTCGGACCACGAGGGCATCGACATCCGCCACCCCGTCCGCAGCGCGGAGCCCACTCGCGCCCGTGCGCTCGAGATCTTCGACCAGTCCGACAAGGAGTCCGGCTTCGGCCGCCGCTCCCTCGTCCGGAACAGCCTGATCGCCTCCCTCGTCGTGTTCCCCCTGCCCGCCGTGATCCTGTTCCGGGGCCTCGGCCCGCAGGACCAGAACCCCGTCGCCCTCCTCAAGACCACCCTGTGGGAAGAGGGCACGAGGCTCACCCTGGACCCGTCGGGAGCGCCGATCCTCGCATCGGACGTCACCCTCGGATCCGCCTTCCACGTCATCCCCGAGGGCCTCAACGACGCCGAGGGCAAGCTGGAGGAGAAGGCCAAGGCCGCCGTCCTCCTGATGCGCCTGAAGCCGGAGGACCTCATCGTCAGTGAAGGTCGCGAGACCTGGAACTACGACGGAATCGTCGCCTACTCCAAGATCTGCACGCACGTCGGCTGCCCTGTGGCGCTGTACGAGCAGCAGACCCACCACCTGCTGTGCCCGTGCCACCAGTCGCAATTCGACATCACGCGCGAGGCCGCCGTCATCTTCGGCCCGGCGAAGCGTCCGCTTCCACAGCTCCCCATCACCGTCGACGCCGAGGGTTACCTGGTCGCCAGAAGCGACTTCACGGAGCCCGTCGGACCGTCCTTCTGGGAGCGATGACTCACATGTCCACCACCACCCCCTCACGCCCCTCCAGCTCCCCCGCGGAGCCCGAGGACGGCGTCATCCTCGGATCCGGCAAGTTCCAGAAGGGGTACGTCGGAGCGGCGTCGAACTACATCGACGAGCGCACGAGCATCTCCGCGGTCGTGAAGGAGTTCGGTCGCAAGATCTTCCCCGACCACTGGTCCTTCCTCCTCGGCGAGGTCGCGCTCTACAGCTTCGTCATCATCCTGCTGTCGGGCACCTTCCTCACCTTCTTCTTCCAGGCCTCGATGGTCGAGACGCACTACGAGGGCAGCTATCTGCCCCTCAAGGGCATCGAGATGTCGGCGGCGATGTCGTCCTCGCTCGACATCTCCTTCGACATCCGCGGCGGCCTGCTGATGCGGCAGATCCACCACTGGGCGGCGCTGCTGTTCGTGGCCTCGATCGGCCTGCACATGCTGCGCATCTTCTTCACCGGTGCGTTCCGCAAGCCCCGCGAGCTCAACTGGGTCATCGGCTTCGTCCTCTTCATCCTCGCGATGGCCGAGGGCTTCACCGGCTACTCGCTCCCCGACGACCTGCTCTCGGGCAACGGCCTCCGCATCATCGACGGCATGGTCAAGGGCATCCCGATCGTCGGCACCTGGATCTCGTTCCTGCTCTTCGGCGGCGAGTTCCCGGGCACCGACATCGTCGGCCGCCTCTACACGCTGCACATCCTGCTGCTGCCGGCGCTGGTGCTCGCGTTCATCGCCCTGCACCTCGTGTTCGTGGTCGTCCACAAGCACACCCAGTTCCCCGGTGCTGGCAAGACCGAGCAGAACGTCGTCGGCTACCCGGTGCTGCCGGTCTACGCCGCGAAGGCCGGTGGATTCTTCTTCATCGTCTTCGGCGTCGTCGTCCTCATCGCCTCGCTGTTCACGATCAACCCGATCTGGAACTACGGCCCGTACGACCCCTCGCCCGTCTCCGCGGGAACCCAGCCCGACTGGTACATCGGTTTCGCCGACGGCGCCCTGCGCCTCGTCCCGCCGGGACTCGAGTGGGCCATCCCGGGCATCGGAACCCTGTCGTTCAACATCCTGATCCCGCTCGTCGGTCTCGGACTGTTCATCGCCGTGGTCATGCTCTACCCGTTCCTCGAGGCGTGGATCACCGGTGACAAGCGCGAGCACCACCTGCTCGACCGCCCGCGCAACGCCGCGACCCGCACCGCGATCGGCGCCGCCGGAGTCAGCTTCTACGCAGTCCTCTGGGCCGCCGCCTCGTCCGACCTCATCGCGACGCACTTCCACCTCACGATGGAGGGCGTGATCCACAGCCTGCAGTTCCTGCTCATCGCGGGTCCGTTCATCGCGTACTTCATCACCAAGCGCATCTGCCTGGCGCTGCAGAAGAAGGACCGCGAGATCGCGCTGCACGGCTTCGAGTCGGGCCGCATCGTCCGCCTCCCCGGCGGCGAGTTCATCGAGGTGCACCAGCAGCTCGACGAGTACGAGCGCTGGAAGCTCGTCGGTCAGGACGAGTACGAGCCCCTGATGATCCGTCCGGACTCGCGTGGCCGCATCACCGCCCCGCAGCGCGTCCGCGCCGGCCTCTCCCGCTGGTTCTTCGAGGACCGGATCACCCCCGTCACCCAGAAGGAGCTCGAGAGCTCGCACAGCGAGCACTGATCCTCCCCCGAAGGGCCCGGACGTTCGTTCGTCCGGGCCCTTCGTCGTTCCCGCAGCGGGGCGGCGCCGGTCCTCCGGCGCGGTGGAGGTCGTCGGTGCACCGAGAGCCGGTGAGACCGGATCACAGCGCCTCGACGGCGACAAGCCGGCAGGAACGTGGGGCGATACTCCGGACCTCGAGACCTCCGCTCCTTGAATCACGAGACGCCGTCTCACCGCCGAGCTGGAGACGTCCGCCGCCATCCGATCATGGAGTGAGCCAGCCCCTCTGCGTGCTCGCAGTGTGGTCGTCCGGTGAGGTCCCCGGTCCCCGTACACGTCGAGACGCTCCGGATCGGTTCGAGGGTACCCATTCCCAGCAGGCCTATCAGGACTGCCCTCCCCCACTCACGGTCGAACCCTCTGTGATCGGCGACGGCGACGCTCGCCGGTGAGACCGAGGAGGCGACCTCCGGACATCGACGACCGTCGCTGCAGCGGCGTCTCAGGCTCCCTGTCCTCGCGCCGACCGGCACGACCCGCTAGCCCGTACCGAGGAGCTCCGAGAGCCGCAGGGGCGCGCGCGGTTCCGCCGGGGTGCGGGCTCCGCTGGGTTCGGAACGGTGTGCAGACGTCCGCAGGGCGGCGCAGGCGCCAGAACAGGCGCAGCAGCCCCACTACAGCCGCAGGCGCAGCAGTATCCGCGATCCGTAGCGCGCCACCGCCGTCGGCACGCCCATAGGCGCAGAGGAGAGCCGCCACAGGCGTAGCCCGCTCACCCCTGACCGGAGCAGGAGCCGTCGCAGCGCAGACCCGCAGGGGTGATGACGCGGGCCGACGCTCCTGCTCGGCGCCGCCCGCTGTACTGCTCTGCGAGCTTCCACGTCGCGGGCCGTCGGGATGTGCCCAGACGAGTTCCTCCGCGCAGGACGCCTCGGTGTCCCGCCAGCAGGACAACGCGAGAGATCCAGCTCACCTCGTCATCCCTCACTGAGCGATCCCGGCCCTCACCGGGAGGCCCCGGCCCTCACCGGGAGGTCCCGGCTCTCACCGGGAGGCTCGATCCGCCACCGATCGGCGAATGACGCCCCTGCACGCAGCCGAACGGCCGAGCCGACCGGGCCCCACCGCGCATCGCTTCCTCCTTGATAAGCGAAAAGGCCGGGTGCACGGAGCCGAAGCCCTCGTGCACCCGGCCCTAGGCCGTGCGATGCGCCCTAGCGGGCGAAGTACCCGCGGTAGTACTCGTACACCCAGCCGGCGATGGCGACCAGGAAGAGTCCGACGGCGATGTAGGTGATCCAGAACCCCACGGCCAGGCCGAGGAATCCGAGGGCCGCGGAACCGCCCAGGATCAGCGGCCACCAGCTCCACGGGCTGAAGAAGCCCAGCTCGGGGTCTCCGTCATCGATGTCCGCATCGAGGCGGTCCTCGGGGAGCTCGGCACCCTGCGCCTTGTGAACGCGGCCGACGTAGAACGCGATGAACGCGCCCAGCACGGCCGAGAGGCCGATGCCGACGGTGCCGACCCACTCCACCTGGCCCGTGTCGAGCAACGACCACACGATGTACGTGATGTCGGCGAGGAGGAAGAAGCCCGCGAGGAGCCAGAAGAGATTGACGTTGGCGCGCATGGCCCTACTTCACCGTGCCTTCGGACTTGTCGTACGTGGGGGCGTCCGGAGCGTCCTTCGCCGGACCGATTCCGACGGGGATGCCGGCCTCGGGGTGGTTGAGGTCGAACGCCGGGGCCTCGCTGCGGATGCGCGGGATCGAGGTGAAGTTGTGGCGGGGCGGCGGGCACGAGGTGGCCCACTCGAGCGACCGGGAGAAGCCCCACGGGTCGTTCACCGTCACCTTGGGCGCCTTGCGGGCCGTGATGTACACGTTCAGGAAGAACGGGATCAGCGACACCGCGAGGATCATCGCTCCGACCGTCGACACCTGGTTCATCCAGGTGAAGCCGTCCTCGGGCAGATAGCTGGCGTAGCGGCGCGGCATGCCGACGACGCCCAGCCAGTGCTGGATGAGGAAGGTGGTGTGGAAGCCGATGAACAGCAGCCAGAAGTGCCACTTGCCCAGCGTCTCGTTCAGCATCTTGCCGGTCCACTTGGGCCACCAGAAGTAGAAGCCCGAGAACATCGCGAAGACGACGGTTCCGAACACGACGTAGTGGAAGTGCGCCACCACGAAGTACGAGTCCGAGACGTGGAAGTCGAGCGGGGGCGACGCGAGGATCACGCCGGTGAGTCCACCGAAGGTGAAGGTGATCAGGAAGCCGATCGCCCAGATCATCGGGGTCTCGAAGGTCACCGATCCGCGCCACATGGTGCCGACCCAGTTGAAGATCTTCACGCCGGTCGGAACCGCGATGAGCATGGTCATCAGCGAGAAGAACGGCAGCAGGACCGATCCGGTGACGTACATGTGGTGCGCCCACACCGTCACGGAGAGGGCGGCGATCGCGATGGTCGCGTAGATCAGCGTCTTGTAGCCGAAGATCGGCTTGCGGCTGAAGACCGGGAAGACCTCGGACACGATGCCGAAGAACGGCAGCGCGATGATGTACACCTCGGGGTGGCCGAAGAACCAGAACAGGTGCTGCCAGAGCAGGACACCGCCGTTGGCCGCATCGTAGATGTGGGCGTCGAACACCCGGTCGGCGCCGAGGGCGAACATCGCGGCGGCGAGCACCGGGAACGCGAGCAGCACGAGGATCGACGTCACCAGGATGTTCCAGGTGAAGATCGGCATCCGGAACATCGTCATGCCGGGGGCGCGCATCGTGATGATCGTCGTGATGAAGTTCACCGCGCCGAGGATCGTGCCGAAGCCCGAGAGCGCGAGGCCGAAGACCCAGAGATTGCCGCCGAGCCCTGGCGAGAACGTCGTGCTCGACAGTGGCGCGTACGCGAACCAGCCGAACGACGCCGCACCCTGCGGGGTGACGAATCCGGCGACCGCGATGAGCGAGCCGAAGCTGTAGAGCCAGTACGCGAAGGCGTTGAGGCGGGGGAACGCGACGTCGGGGGCGCCGATCTGCAGCGGCATCAGGACGTTGGCGAAGCCGGCGAAGAGCGGCGTCGCGAACATCAGCAGCATGATCGTGCCGTGCATCGTGAACAGCTGGTTGTACTGCTCGCGCGTCTCGACCACGTTCAGGCCGGGCTCGAACAGCTGGGCGCGGATGACCAGGGCCATCACGCCGGCGATGCAGAAGTAGATGAACGACGTGATCAGGTACATGTACCCGATGACCTTGTGGTCGGTCGACGTCATCCAGCGGACGAGGACGTTCGCCTTGCGCTGGACCGGCGGAGTGCCGGCGGTGCGCGTCGGGCGGGGTGCCGTGGCGGTGCTCATGCTCCCTTACTCCTCGTTCTCGCGGGCCGGCGCGCCGGTTCCGGGAAGGTTCGAATTGCGGTTGTACTCGGCGCCGAGCTGACCGGTCTGGCCCGCGTCGCGCAGCGACTGGATGTAGTCGTCGTACTCGCCTTGCGAGACGACCTTGACGTTGAAGAGCATCGCGGAGTGGTACTCGCCGCAGAGCTCGGCGCACTTGCCCGCGTAGGTCCCCTCCTTGAGAGGCGTGACGTACATGTAGTTCGTCTTGCCGGGGATCATGTCCTTCTTGTAGAGGAAGTCGACGACCCAGAAGGAGTGGATCACGTCGCGCGCGTCGAGCTGGATCTTGATCTTCTGTCCGACGGGCAGGTAGAGCGTGGGGATCTCGGACTCGACGAGCGAGCCGGCGGCGTCTCCGCCCTCCTGGTACTGGCCCTGGATACCGGCGGAGTAGACGTCCTCGTCGACGTAGTTGAAGTCCCACGCCCACTGCTTGCCGTACACCTGGATGGTCTCGTCCGGGTCGTCGTAGGGCTGCTCGATGGCGGCCTGGTCGCGCGCGGTGAAGGCGAAGAAGCCGATCACGAGGATCAGCGGCACGATCGTGTAGAAGATCTCGATCGGCATGTTGTAACGCAGCTGGACCGGCAGGCCGGTCTGCCCCTTGCGACGGCGGTAGACGACCACCGCCCAGATGGTGAGACCCCACGTGACGACGCCGACGGCGAGCAGGACGATCCAGGAGGTGACCCAGAGTCCGATGACGCGGTCGACGTGGTTCGTCGTGCCGGGTTCGGTGGGGAGCCAGCCCTGGAGCTGCTCTTGCGTGCAGCCCGCGAGGACGAGGGCGAGGGCTCCTGCGACGGGGGCAGCGACCCATCTGCGGATTCGGCGATTGAAGCGCACCGGTGACCTTTCGGAAGACTGGGGACCAGTTCACACGAAACTGTATTAGACCGGCTCCAGCCTACCCTTCCGCTCCGGCGGCCCGGTGCACGACGACCCGCTCTTGACGTCCCGGCCGAGTGGTGCAGTCATGACGAACGGCGCCCGACGGGCCACCGGAGTGGACTGTCGGACGCCGTTCGGAGGCGCTGCGGCCCGCGGCCGCGCGGCGTCAGTGGAAGCTGTCGCCGCAGGCGCAGCTGCCGCCCGCGTTGGGGTTGTCGATGGTGAAGCCCTGCTTCTGGATGGTGTCCTCGAAGTCGATCGAGGCGCCGTCGAGGTAGGGGACGCTCATCTTGTCGACGACGAGGCCGACGCCCTCGAACTCCACCGCGGCGTCGCCGTCGAGGGTGCGCTCGTCGAAGTAGAGCTGGTAGATGAGGCCGGAGCAGCCGCCGGGCTGCACGGCGACGCGCAGGCGCAGGTCGTCGCGGCCCTCCTGCTCGAGCAGGCTCTTGACCTTGGCGGCGGCGGTCGGGGTCATCGAGACGCCGTGGGCCGCGCTGGGCGGGGTGGCGAGGGGGGTCGCCGTCTGGTCGGTCAGTGTGTCTGACATGTCACTCCTCAGGGGACGGGCGGAACGGTCGTCGTGCCTTCCGGGATTCTACGGCTGCAACCCGGGTGGTCACCCGGGTATTCCACGACCGGTGGTCAGTCGCGGTGAGCGGCGGCGCGGAGCAGGAACAGCGCCTCGGTCTGCGCGGCGCGCTTGAAGACGCCCAGGTGCAGCGACTCGTTGGGGCTGTGCGCGCGCGAGTCGGGGTCCTCGACACCGGTGACGAGGATCTGCGCCTCGGGGAACTCGCGCACGAGGTCGGCGATGAACGGGATGCTCCCGCCGATCCCGGTCTCGAGGGGCTCGCGTCCCCACGCGTCGGCCATCGCGCCCTTCACCAGGTCGACGGCCCAGCCCGTCGCGTCGACCAGGAAGGGGCTGCCGGTGTCGACGTCCTCGACCGCGAGGTGTGCGCCGAACGGGGAGTTCGCCCGCAGGTGGCTCTCGATCGCGGCGAAGGCCTCCTCCGCGTCCTGGCCGGGGGCGATGCGGGCGCTGATCTTCACGCGCACGGACGGGACGAGGGTGTTGGAGGCGTCGACGACGCTGGGCGCGTCGATCCCGGTGACCGTGACGGCCGGCTTCGACCACAGGCGCGAGAGGATCGCACCGGTGCCGATCGGCGAGACCCCGTCGAGCAGCCCCGAGTCGCGGCGGAGGTCCTCCTCGGCCGTCTCGGGGACCGCTCCGTCGTGCTCGGTGAGGCCGGCGACGGCGACCGAGCCGTCCTCGTTCCAGAGCGTCGCGAGCAGGCGGACCGCCGCGAGCATCGCATCCGGGACCGCTCCGCCGAGCATGCCCGAGTGCGAGGCGTGCGCGAGGGTCCTGACGGTGAGGGTGAAGGTGACGTTGCCGCGCAGGCCCACCGTCAGCGCGGGGGTGTCGACGTCCCAGTTGTCGCTGTCGGCGACGATGATCGCATCCGCGCGGAGGGCGTCGTGGTGCTCGCGGAGGAAGGTGGGGAACGAGCGCGACCCGAACTCCTCCTCCCCCTCGATGAAGAGGACGAGCCCGAGGTCGTGGTCCTCGCCCGCGACCTCGCGGAGTGCGCGCACCGCGGCGAGGTGGGACACGACTCCGGCCTTGTCGTCGGCGGCACCGCGCCCGTACAGGCGGTCGCCGCGCACGGTCGGCTCGAACGGAGGCGTCTCCCACGCCGACTCGGCGCCCTGCGGCTGCACGTCGTGGTGGGCGTAGAGGAGGACGGTCGGCGCTCCGTTGCGGGCGGCGCGGGTGGCCAGGACGGCCGGCTGGCCGAGCACGTCCGTGCCGTCGATCGTGGCGCTGTGGATCGCGACCTCGTCGAAGACGCCCGTCTCGCGTGCGAGCTCGGCGATGGCCTCGGCGCTGGCGGCCACGCGGGTGGCGTCGAAGCCGTCCCACGAGACGGACGGGATCCGCACGAGCTGCCCGAGCTGGGCGAGCGAGCGCGGCAGATCGTCGCGGACGGCGGCGAGGACGGCCTCCTCGTCGGAGGAGAGTGCGGGCGGAGTCGGAGCGTCGTGAGCCATGGAGGTAATCTTAAGAGACCCCCGATTCCAAGGACGTTCCCCGTGGCCAAGCACCCGATCGCAACCGACACGCCCGACGAAGCCGGCTCCCCCGGCTCCGGGAAGGGCCGGCCGACGCCGACCCGGCGCGAGCAGGAGCTGGCCCGCAAGCGTCCGCTGGTCGTCACCGACCGCAAGCAGGCCGCCCGCGACGCCCGCGAGAAGGCCGCCGTGTCACGCGAGCAGGCCCGCATCGGCCTGGCCGCCGGCGACCAGCGCTACCTGCCGCTGCGCGACAAGGGTCCTCAGCGCAAGTTCGTGCGCGACTGGGTCGACGCACGCTTCAGCCTCGGCGAGTTCCTCATCCCGGTGATGGTCGTCGTCCTGCTGCTGAGCTTCTTCCCGCAGCCGGAGCTGCAGTACGCGACGCTCGTCATCCTCTGGGTGTTCTTCCTCCTCGCGGTGATCGACTGCATCCTCCTCGGCATGCGGATGCGCCGGAAGCTCGCCGAGCGCTACGGCGCCGACAAGGTCGAGAAGGGCATCCGCTGGTACGCCGCGATGCGCGCCCTCCAGCTGCGCGTCATGCGACTGCCGAAGCCCCAGGTCAAGCGCCGCGCCTTCCCCGAGTAGTCGGACGGCGGACCACGAAGGGCCCCTGCGGTCGCGCCTCGCGCGGCTCCGGGGCCCTTCGTCGTGCACGGCGGCTCAGGAGGCGCGGGCCAGTCCCCGGTTGATGTCCCGAGCCCACAGGGGCCCGCGGTAGATGAAGGCGGTGTAGCCCTGGACGAGGGTGGCGCCCGCGTCGAGGCGCTCGCGCACGTCCTCGGCCGTCTCGACTCCTCCGACGGAGATCACGCAGAAGGCCGCGGGGACGACGCCCCGGATCACGCGGAGCACCTCGAGCGAGCGCGCGGCCAGCGGGGCACCGGAGAGGCCGCCGGCGCCGGCCGCCTCGACCACGGCACGATCGGTCGAGAGGCCCTCCCGGGAGAGCGTCGTGTTGGTCGCGATGATCCCGTCCAGACTCAGGCGGACGGCGAGCTCGGCGACCCGGCCGACCTCGTCGTCGGAGAGGTCGGGGGCGATCTTGACCAGCAGGGGCGTCGTGTCGGCGGCGTCCTTGACTGCCGCGAGGAGCGGCTCGAGGCGGTCGATCTCCTGCAGGCCGCGGAGCCCGGGGGTGTTCGGCGAGCTGACGTTCACGACGAGGTAGTCGGCGAGCGGCGCGAGCAGGCGCGTGCTGATCAGATAGTCCTCGATCGCGTCGTCCACCTCGACCACCCGGCTCTTGCCGATGTTGACGCCGATCACGGGGCGGCGGCGCGCGCTGCGCAGCCGGATCAGCCGCAGCGCCGCGGCCTCGGCCCCGTGGTTGTTGAAGCCCATCCGGTTGACGACGGCGCGGTCCGCGATCAGCCGGAAGAGGCGCGGCCGGTCGTTGCCCGGCTGCGCCCGAGCGGTCAGGGTCCCGACCTCGACGTGTCCGAAGCCGAGCGCGCCGAAGCCCAGGACCGCGGTGGCGTCCTTGTCGAAGCCGGCCGCGACGCCGAACGGGGTCTCGAAGCGGAGGCCGAGCGTCTCGACCGCGGGCGTTCCGCGCGGGACGGTGGTCCGGCGCAGGACCGGAGCGAGGGCTCCGAGGGCCCGGATCACCGGGAAGCTCAGGTGGTGCGCCCGCTCCGGGTCGAGGCGGCGCAGGACGGTGCGGAACAGGAGCGGGTACACCCGGGCCTCAGATCTCGTCGGCGCTGTGGGGCACGGAGGTGCGCTCGGCGCGGAGCAGGGTGATCGCCGACTCGAAGTCGTCCAGCGAGTCGAACGCCTGGTAGACGCTCGCGAAGCGGAGGTAGGCCACCTCGTCGAGCTCGCGCAGCGGCGGCAGGATGGCGAGGCCGATGTCGTTCGCGTCGATCTGCGAGGCGCCCGTGGAGCGGATGCTCTCCTCCACCCGCTGCGCGAGCACGGCCAGATCGGTGTCGGTGACGGGCCGGCCCTGGCAGGCCTTCCGGACGCCGCTGACGATCTTCTCGCGGCTGAACGGTTCCACGACTCCGCTGCGCTTGATCACGACGAGGCTCGCGGTCTCGGTCGTCGAGAAGCGCCGGCCGCACGACGGGCACTGCCGGCGGCGGCGGATCGAGAGGCCGTCGTCGCTCGTGCGCGAGTCGATCACTCGGGAGTCGGGGTGCCGGCAGAAGGGGCAGAACATCGAGGGCCTCTCGGTCTCAGGCGAAGCGGGCGTCGACGGCGTCGCCGTGGGCGGGCAGCGCCTCGGCGTCGCTGAGAGCGCGGATGTGCGGGGCGACGCGCTCGAGCGCACCGCGGTCGTAGGAGATCAGCTGCTGCGGCCGGAGGAAGGTGTAGGCGCCGAGCCCGGAGGAGAAGCGCGCCTGCCCCAGCGTCGGGAGCACGTGGTTGGAGCCGGCGAGGTAGTCGCCCAGGCTCACCGGGGTGGTCGGGCCGAGGAAGATCGCGCCGGCGTCGTGGATCCGCTCGGCCGTCGCGACGGGGTCGGCCGTGTGCAGCTCGAGGTGCTCGGGGCCGTAGGCGTCGCTGAACGCGCAGGCGAGCTCGAGGTCGTCGACGATCACGAGCGCGGACTGCGGGCCGTCGAGTGCGATGGCCACGCGCTCCGCGTGGTGGGTGGCGGCGGCCTGGACGGCGACCTCGCGCTCGACGGCGGCGGCGAGCTCGGCGCTGTCGGTGACCAGGACCGCGGAGGCGGCCTCGTCGTGCTCGGCCTGGCTGACCAGGTCGGCGGCGACCAGGCGCGGGTCGGCGGAGTCGTCGGCGATCACGAGGATCTCGGTCGGGCCCGCCTCGGAGTCGATGCCGACCTGCCCGAGCACCTGGCGCTTCGCGGTGGTGACCCAGACGTTGCCCGGCCCGGTGATGATGCTGACGGGGTCCAGCCCGATCGAGTCGACGCCGTAGGCCAGTGCGGCGACGGCTCCGGCGCCTCCGACCGCGTAGACCTCGTCGATGCCGAGCAGAGCGGCCGCCGCGAGGATCGTGGGGTGGACGGAGCCGCCGAACGCCTTCTGCGGCGGCGAGACCAGGGCGATGGAGGCGACTCCGGCGGCCTGCGCGGGCACGGCGTTCATGACGACGCTCGACGGGTAGACCGCCTTGCCGCCGGGGACGTACAGCCCGGCGCGGGCGACGGGCTGCCAGCGCTGGGTGACCGTGGCGCCGTCGTCGAGCTCGGTGGTGCGGGGCGGGGGGATCTGCGCGGCGCTGGCGCGGCGGACGCGCGCGATCGCCTCCTCGAGTGCGCTGCGGATGGCCGGGTCGAGGCGGTCGAGCGCCTCGGCGATCTGCTCGGCGGGCACGCGGAGGTGCGGGGGGCGCACGCCGTCCAGCCGCTCCGCCTGGTCGAGGAGCGCCTCCGCGCCGCGTTCTCGGACGTCGGCGATCAGCTCGGCGACGACGGGCCCGACGGAGGCGGACGTGCCCGGATTACGGGGCACGAGGGCGAGGAGCTCGGCGGAGGAGGGACGACGGCCGCGGAGGTCGAGAGTCTGGATCATGGCCGCCCCAGTCTACGCGCCGCCCTCCCCCGCTCCCTCGCCGCGCGCTCCCCC
>NZ_PSUB01000020.1:0-40920 GCF_002931595.1 Rathayibacter sp. AY2B9 | reverse complement strand
GGGCTTTCGCGACGAGGGCGGGGCCTCCCCTGCCGGGTGGGCGGGGAGGCGGGAGGTGCCACCGGGCCGGAGAGCTCCGGGCAGCCTTGAAGGCTATACCCGGGCTATGTGCTCCGTCCAGCGGCCGCCGCGATCCGGCGGTTCCCCCCGCCTCCGCCGTCAGCGGACGCGGACCGAGAGGCAGGTGACGCAGCCCTCGAGCTTCTCGAACTCCGAGACGTCCACGGTGAGGACGCGGTAGCCCAGGCTCCGCAGCAGCTCGGCGCTCCGGGGAGCGGAGGCGGCCATCAGGAGGGTGTCGTCGTCGAGGACGACCACGTGGGCGCCCGCCTCCTCGGGCATCGGCAGGAAGGAGGGGAACAGGCGCGGCTCGTCGACGACCGGCTCCCAGCCGATGACCGTGCCGTCGGGCAGCGCGGTCACGGCGCTCTTGAGGTGCAGCACCTTGGTCAGCGGGACCGCGACGACGTCGTACCCGCGGGGGCGGAGGATCGCGCGCAGCTGGGCTACCCCCGCCGCGTCGGTCCGGCCTCCGCGGCCGACGTAGACCGTCGATCCCACCTTGAGGACGTCGCCGCCGTCGAGCGTGCCCGGCTCCTCGATGCGGTCGACCGTCAGGCCGAGGGCGCGGACGGCCTCCTCGGCGCCTGCCGTCTCTCCGCGGCGGGACTCCGCTCCGGACCGGGCGATCACGGCGTGGTCGCCGAAGACGACGACCGCGTCCTCGAGGAAGACGGAGTCGGCGAGTCCGGGCGCCGGTGCGGCCTCGACCGTCTCCCAGCCGGCCCGCTCGAGCAGGTCGACGTACGCCTCCCACTGCTGCTGGGCGCGCTGCTGGTCGACGGGGACGCGCTCGAGGTGGGTGAGCTCGCCCGCCGAGAGGTCGGCGGCCGGGGCCCGGACGATCGCGATGCGGCGGTCGGTGACGACGGCGGCCGGCGCGCCCGTGGTGCGGAGGCGGTTCCAGAGCGCGCGGCCGACGCTCGCCGCCGAGACGGTGAACGCGAGCAGGAAGACGAGGTTGAGTCCGGCGAAGGTCTGGAAGATGGAGGCCCAGACGGCGCCCGTGACGGCCTCGCCGGTGGCGCTGGCTTGGACGAGCGTGCCGAACACGGCTCCGACCACACCCGCGACGAGTCCCGCGAGGGCGGCGCTCCAGGTGCGTCCGAGCATCCCCGCGACGGCGAGGACGAGGACGACCACGAAGCCGAGCACGCTCGAGAGCAGGAAGTAGGCGTTGACCTGCGGGATGGAGCCGGGCTGCAGCTGGTTGCCGATGAAGAAGGCCAGCAGGTTGGCGAGGTGCGCCACGAGCGCGGTCGCCGCGGCGGCGAGCAGCGCGACGAGGATCCGGCGGCCCGTCCCGGGCGCGCGGTCCCGGTTCGGGGCGATCGTGGTCGCGGCGGTCGGGGTGTCGGGAGTGGACGCGGGCGTCGAGTCGGAAGGCACCCGGTGACCCTACGCGCCCCCGCCCGCGCCTCGCCTGTCGATCCCCTAGCAGCCCCCTAAGAGCCGCCCGCCGCAAAGCAGAGCGGTTTCAGCGGCGTCCCGTGCCCAGCGATTCCCGTGACCGGCGACGCCCCCACTCCATGGAAAGCCTCACGTCGTGACGCCGACCACGCCCCGCCGCGCGAGGAGCGGCCGGGAAACCGCCCACCGCAAGGCAGAGCCGACTCAGCGGGAATCGCGTGCCAAGCGATTCACGCGGTCGGCGACGCTACCCGCTCCGCGGAACGCTCCGTGTCGCGAAGCCGACCGCGCCCCGCCGCGCAGGGAGCGGCGGGGAAGACAAGCACCGCAAGGCAGAGCCGGTTCGGCGGGGATCGCGTGCCAAGCGATTCCCGCGGTCGGCGACGCACCCCGCTCTACGGAACGCACCCCGTCGCGAAGCCGACCGCGCCCCGCCGCGCAGGGAGCGGCGGGGAGATCGAACACCACTTCTTCCACCGAGTGACGGGCGCGGAGCGCCCGTCACTCAGTGGAAGAAGTGCCGCTCCCCCGTCGTGTACATCGTGACGCCGGCGCGAGCGGCCGCGTCGATGACCTCGGCGTCGCGGACGGATCCGCCGGGCTGGACGACGGCCTTCACGCCGGCCGCGAGGAGCACCTCGAGGCCGTCGGCGAAGGGGAAGAACGCGTCGGAGGCGGCGACGGAGCCGGGGGCGCGGTCGCCGGCGCGGGTGACGGCGAGGTGGCAGGAGTCGACGCGGTTGACCTGGCCCATGCCGACGCCGACGGAGGCGCCGCCCTTGGCGAGGAGGATCGCGTTCGACTTGACGGCGCGGCAGGCCTTCCACGCGAACTCGAGGTCGAGCATCGTGTCGGCGTCGGCGGGCTCGCCGGCGACGAGCTGCCAGCCGGAGCTGACCTCGCCGGGGCCGCCGATGAAGCGGTCCGGCTCCTGCAGCAGCAGGCCGCCGGAGATCTGCTTGAACTCGCGCTCGACGGGGGCGTAGAAGTCGGGGAGCTGCAGCAGGCGCAGGTTCTTCTTGGTCTTCAGCACCTCGAGCGCCTCGGGCTCGAAGCCGGGGGCGACGAGCACCTCGGTGAAGATCTCCTTCACCGTCTCGGCCATGGCGAGGGTGACGGGCCGGTTCGCGGCGATGACGCCGCCGAAGGCCGACACCGGGTCGCACTCGTGGGCGCGGCGGTGGGCGGAGGCGATGGGGTCGATCGCCTTCGAGCTCGCGATCGCGATGCCGCACGGGTTCGCGTGCTTGATGATCGCGACGGCGGGCAGCACGAAGTCGTAGGCCGCGCGGACGGCCGCGTCGGCGTCGACGTAGTTGTTGTAGGACATCTCCTTACCGTGCAGTTGCGTCGCCTGCGCGATGCCGGTGCCGTCGGGTGAGACGTAGAGGGCCGCCTTCTGGTGCGAGTTCTCGCCGTAGCGGAGGACCTGCTGCAGGGTTCCGCGGATCTCGACCGAGCCCTCGACGCCCTCGGCCGCCTCCTGCCCGGCGAACCAGGCGGCGACGGCGGAGTCGTAGGAGGCGGTGTGCGCGAAGGCGCGGGCCGCCAGGGTGCGGCGCGCGGCGAGCGTCGTGCCGCCGTCGGCGAGGGCGGTCGCGATCCCGGAGTAGTCGGCCGGGTCGACGACGATCGCGACGTTCGCGTGGTTCTTCGCGGAGGCGCGGACGAGGGCCGGGCCCCCGATGTCGATGTTCTCGACCACGGTCGCCGGGTCGGCGCCGCCGGCGACGGTCTCGCGGAACGGGTACAGGTTCACCACGACCAGCTCGAACGCGGCGATGTCGAGCTGCTCCAGCTGCTCGCGGTGCGAGGCGAGCCTCAGGTCGGCGAGGATGCCCGCGTGCACGGCCGGGTGCAGCGTCTTCACGCGGCCGTCGAGCGACTCCGGGAACCCGGTGACGGCCGAGACGTCGGTGACCTCGTGGCCGGCGCCGCGGAGGGTCGCTGCGGTCGAGCCGGTGGAGACGAGCTCGACGCCGGCCGCGGCGAGCGCCGCTCCGAGCTCGAGCAGGCCGGTCTTGTCGCTGACCGAGATCAGCGCCCGGCGGACGGGGACCCGGTCGCGGTCGTCGTAGCTGCTGGGGTCGTGGGCGGTGATGCTCATGCGCGGGCGAGCTCCTCGAGGTCGACGGTTCCGTGGGCGATGTCGAGCACCGTCTGCACCAGCAGGCGACGCTCGATGGTCTTGATGCGCTCGTGCAGCGCGTCCTCGCTCTCGCCGGGGAGCACGGCGAGGCTCTCCTGGGCGATGACGGGGCCCGTGTCGACGCCGGTGTCGATCACGTGCACGGTGACGCCGGTCTCGGTCGCGCCGGCGGCGAGGGCGTCGCGGACGGCGTGGGCGCCGGGGAAGAGGGGCAGCAGGGCGGGGTGCGTGTTGATCATCCGCGGGCTGAGCGCGTCCACCACCACGGGCGGCAGGATGCGCATGAAGCCCGCGCAGACGACGAGGTCGGGCTCCCACTCCCGGATGCGCCGGAGCAGGGCGGCGCCCCACTCGTCGCGCGAGGAGAAGCCGCGCGGCGCGACCGTGAAGGCGGGGACTCCGCGCTCCTCGGCGTGACGGAAGCCCTCGGCGTCGGTGTCGCTGCCGACCGCGACGATGCGGGCGGGGAAGCCCTCGTCGCCGGTGGCGTCCAGCAGGGCGCGGAGGTTCGATCCGCCGCCGGAGAGGAGCACGACCAACTTCAGCACTGCGCAAGTCTAGGGGGACGCCTCCGCCGGCGTCAGCCGCGTCGGCTGCGGCCCGCGGCGAGGCCCAGGCCCGCGGCCAGCGCGAGCTCGAGGGCGGCGACCGCCCCGACGACGAGCGGGTCCGGGCCCACCTGGGCGAGCCGCCCGGGCCCGGCGGCGCCCGCCGAGAACCAGGCGAGGAGCCCGAGCAGCAGGCCGCCGACCACGCCGATCCCGCCGGCCGCGGCGGCGCCCCAGCGCAGCAGCGAGCGTCCGTCGAGCGCCTCGATCACGCCGCGCCGCAGCCGCCATCCCGCGGCGAACCCGGCGAGCAGCGGCACGAGCAGTCCGAGGAATCCGAAGGCCGAGTCCCCTGCGGGCAGTGCGGCGAGGACCGGGATCGACGGGATCGGTCCGAGCAGCGTTCCGGCCGCGCTCACGGAGGAGCCGGTGCCGAGGGCGAAGCCCGGGCCGATCAGCCAGCTCGCCGCGCAGATCACCAGGTTCGGGAGGAACGCGAGCTGTCCGAGAGTGAGGGCCAGGCCGCCGAGAGCCTCGGCGCCGAGGCTCTCGTAGAGCGCGACGACCGAGGTGTAGTGCACGACCAGCAGCACGGCGACGAGCACCGCCGCGACTCCGACCACGCCGGCCGCGGCGAGCGCTCCCCCGCGCAGCGACGCGAGGACGAGCCCGGGCCCCGGCGCGGGGACGCGGTCGAGCGCGGAGGCGGCCAGCTCGCCGAGGGGGTCGGCCTCGTCGCTGCGGGCGGAGTGGAGCGCTGCTCCGACGAGCACCCCCAGCGCGAAGACGAGCGGCGGCAGCAGCGTCCCCTGCAGGGGATCGACGGTGGCGGCCGGGTCCGCGGATCCGAGCGAGACCAGGAGCGCGATCGCCAGGTAGGTCGCGATCGCGACGAGGACGCCGATGGCCCGGAACGGCGACTCCTGGGCGCGGCGGCCGGTGCGCGCGCCGAGCAGCACGGTGAGGAGCGCGAAGGCCAGCGGAGCGATCGTCACCGGGAAGGCGTCCGCGCCTCCGGGCAGCGCGACGGCGAGGGCGGAGTCGGGGGCCAGCGCCGCCTGCAGGTCGGCCCCGTGGCCGAGCAGCCAGGCGTCGGCGGCGACCCGCCAGAACACGCCGAAGTCGACCGTCGTGTCGTACTGCACGGCCCAGAGGACGGTCAGCGGGACGAGCGGGATCGCGATCCCGATCAGCGCCGACAGCGCGGCGTCGAAGGCGGCGAGGAGGGCGACGGTGATCCGGTTCATGGGCCTGACGAGCCTAGCGGCGGCGCGCTCGGAGGCGGGTCAGGGGCGCGCCGCCCGGCCCTCTAGTGTCGGAGCCATGACGGGGACCTCGGACGCACGGACGGAGCGCGGCCTGGACCGCCTCGTGAACTTCTCGGACGCCGTCGTCGCCATCGCCATCACGTTCCTCGTCCTCCCCCTCGTCGACGTGGTCGAGGAGGGCCGCGCGGCCGATCTGGGGTCCCTACTCACCGGGCACTACGGCACCCTCTCCGCCTTCTTCATCACGTTCGCCGTGATCGGGCGGCTCTGGGCGGTCCACCACTCCGTCTTCGAGGGCGTGGCCCGGTACTCGCCCGCGCTCGTCGTCGCGAACTTCGTCTGGCTGGCCGCGGTCGTCCTGCTCCCCTTCGCGGCGAACCTGATCTCGAACGTGCTCGACACCGACGGCAGCGTCATCGCGCTCTACATCGGCACGATGATCGCGGCGAGCGCGGCGACCCTCGCGATGCAGCTCATCGTGCGCCGCGACCCGGATCTCCTGGCCCCGGGGGCGGAGCCGCGGCGCTCCCTCTCGAGGTCGCTGATCGTGATCGGCGTCCTCCTCGCGGCCCTCGTGCTCGCCGTCGCGGTGCCGGCCGTCAACATGTTCGCGCTCCTGCTGCTCCTGCTCTCGGGTCCGATCGAGCGCCTGGTGCACCGCGGGCGCCCCGGGGGACGCGCGGCCCACCGCCGGACGGAGCGCGGGCTCGACCGGCTCGTCAACTTCTCGGACGCGACCGCCGCCATCGCCATCACCGTCCTCGTCCTGCCGCTGGTGCAGCTGGCTCCCGAGGTCGCCCGGGAGGGCGGCGGAGTCCCGGCGCTGCTCGCGGAGCACCTGGACTCGGTCCTCGCCTTCGCGCTCTCCTTCGCGGTCATCGCCGTCTTCTGGATCCCCCACCACCGCGTCTTCGAGATCGCCGGGGACTACGACGGCGCCCTGGTGTGGCTGGACCTGCTCTGGCTGGCCGCGCTGGCGTTCTTCCCGTTCTCGACGAGCGCGCTGGCGCTGTTCCCGGACTCCCGGGCGACGACCGGGCTCTACATCGGCACGATGGCCGCGATGAGCGGGGCGCTGGTCCTGATCGAGCTGCGCCTCTCCCGGCACCCGGAGCTCAGGCGGCCCGGCGCAGGGCCCCTGCCGCTCGCGCCCGCCCTGCTGCCCTTCGCGCTGCTCCTCGTCGCACTGGCGCTGGCGCTGCTGATCCCGTCGGTCGGGCTCTGGTGGCTGCTCCTGCTCCTGCTGCAGCGGCCCGTCCGGGCACTGCTCGCGCGGCGCTGATCCTCAAGCGCCGGGCGTCCAGCCCAGCTGCGGGGCGATGCGCTCGGCGACGGCGCGCAGGATGCGCCGGTGCGACTCCACCCCGCCGACCGCCGGGAGCGTCACCGTGAGCGCGTCCGCCTCCGCGAGCGCCGGATCCGCGGCGAGCGATGCGACGATCCGCTCCGGGCTCCCGACATGGAGGGGGCTGAAGCGCATCGGGGCGGCGATGATCGACCGGTCGGCCGTGCGGGGGCGGCCCACGTCGTCCATCCGCGCGAGGTAGCCCTCGATGAAGGGGCGGTGCGCCTCCTCGTCGGCGGCGTCGAGCAGCGGCAGCACGATCCGGCCCGCCGTCACCCTCGACGTGCGCCCCGGGTGCGCTGCGGCGAAGGCCTCGCGGTAGGCGCGGATCTGCACCGCCTGCTGCTCGGCGAACGGCAGGCCCGTCTCCTCCGTGTTGAGCGTGGACACCTGCAGGTGCATGCCCTGCTCGCCTGCCCGGACCGCGGAGGACACCGTGCCCGCCCCGTACCAGAGCCGGCCGGCGAGGCCGGGCGCGTGCGGCTGCTGAACCAGCGGAGCGCCGACCGGGACCGACATCAGGGCCGACTCCGCGACGCCGAGCACGGCGCCCGAGAGCGCCTCGCGGAGTCGCGCGATGCGCTCCTGCGCCTCCTCGCGGAAGTCGCGCTCGGCCTGCCCGAACACCCCGTCGAAGACGGAGGAGAGATGCGCGAAGCCGCTGCTGACGCCGAGGTCGAGGCGTCCGCCCGAGAGCAGGTCCACGGTCGCGGCGTCCTCGGCGAGGCGCACGGGCGACTCGTAGCGGGCGCCGATGACCGCGGTCCCGAGGCGGAGGCGGCGGGTCCGCTGGGAGGCGGCCGCGAAGAAGGTCATCGGAGACGCGAGGTAGCGCTCGAAGTGCCGCACGCGGACCCAGCCGGTGCCGTAGCCGAGCTCCTCGGCGAGCTCGAGCAGGGCCAGCCCGTCCTCGAGGCTCCGCGCGGCGTCGCCGGGCTGCTCGGGGCCCTCCGGGTACGGCACGAAGGTCAGCAGGTCGAGTCCGAGGCGGCGTGTCACGCTGCGACGCTACTCCGGCCGGACCCGCCCCGACGACGGAACGGACGGCGCCGCCCGCCGGAGCAGGGGCACCGTCCGTTCCGACGGTGGTGCGGGGAGGACGGGCTCTAGAGCGCCGCGTAGACCTCGCGGAGCAGGGCGGCCGTCTCGGACGGCGTCTTGCCGACCTTCACGCCCGCGGCCTCGAGGGCCTCCTTCTTGGCCTGCGCGGTGCCGGCCGAGCCGGAGACGATGGCGCCGGCGTGGCCCATCGTCTTGCCCTCGGGGGCGGTGAAGCCCGCGACGTAGCCGACGACGGGCTTCGTGACGTTCGCCTTGATGAAGTCCGCGGCGCGCTCCTCGGCGTCGCCGCCGATCTCGCCGATCATCACGATCGCCTTCGTCTCGGGGTCGGCCTCGAACGCGGCGAGCGCGTCGATGTGCGTCGTGCCGATGATCGGGTCGCCGCCGATGCCGATGGCGGTCGAGAAGCCGAGGTCGCGCAGCTCGTACATCATCTGGTAGGTCAGGGTGCCCGACTTCGAGACGAGGCCGATCGGGCCCTTGCCGGTGATCGTCGCGGGGGTGATGCCCACGAGCGACTCGCCCGGCGTGATGATGCCGGGGCAGTTGGGGCCGATGATCCGGGTCTTGTTCCCCTTCTCCTGCGCGTACGCCCAGAACTCCGCGGAGTCCTGCACCGGGATGCCCTCGGTGATGACGACGAGGAGGCCGATCTCGGCGTCGATCGCCTCGATGACGGCGTCCTTCGAGAAGGCGGGCGGCACGAACGCGATGGAGACGTCGGCGCCGGTGGCCTCCATCGCCTCCTTCACGGTGCCGAAGACGGGGAGCTCGACGTCGCCGTGGGTGACGGTCGTGCCGGCCTTGCGGGCGTTGACGCCGCCGACCACGTTCGTGCCGGCCTTGAGCATCAGCGCGGTGTGCTTGGTGCCCTCGCCGCCGGTGATGCCCTGGACGATGACCTTGGAGTCCTTGGTGAGGAAGATCGACATGCTTGTTCTCTGATTCCTTGAGTCGTCGGGTCCGTTACGCGGCGGCGAGTTCGGCGGCCTTGTCGGCGCCCTCGTCCATGGTCGCGGCGAGCGTGATGAGCGGGTTGGCGGCGGCCTGGAGGATCGCGCGGCCCTCCTCGACCTTGTTGCCGTCGAGGCGGACGACGAGCGGCTTCGTGGCCGAGTCGCCGAGGATCTCGAGCGCCTGGAGGATGCCGTTGGCGACCGCGTCGCACGCGGTGATGCCGCCGAAGACGTTGACGAAGACGCTCTTGACCTGCTCGTCGCCGAGGATCACGTCGAGGCCGTTCGCCATCACCTGGGCGGAGGCTCCGCCGCCGATGTCGAGGAAGTTGGCCGGCTTCACGCCGTTGTGCCTCTCTCCGGCGTAGGCGACGACGTCGAGGGTCGACATGACCAGGCCCGCGCCGTTGCCGATGATGCCGACCTCGCCGTCGAGCTTCACGTAGTTGAGGTCGTTCTCCTTGGCCTTCGCCTCGAGCGGGTCGGCGGCGTCCTTGTCCTCGAGCGCGGCGTGGTCCGCGTGGCGGAAGCCGGCGTTCTCGTCGAGCGAGACCTTGCCGTCGAGCGCGACGATGTCGCCCTCCTCGGTGAGCACGAGCGGGTTCACCTCGACGAGCGTGGCGTCCTCGCCGGTGTAGACGTCGTACAGCTTCACCAGGACGGGCGCGACCTTGGCGATCAGCTCCTCCGGGAACTTCGCCGCGCGGGCGATCTCCTCGGCCTTGGCCTGCTCGATGCCCCGGCCGGGGACGACCTCGACGCGCGCGAGGGCGTCGGGGCGCTCGACGGCGAGCTGCTCGATCTCCATGCCGCCCTCGTAGGAGGTGAGCGAGAGGTAGGAGCGGTTGGCCCGGTCCAGCAGCACCGAGAAGTAGAACTCGCGGTCGATGCGCGCACCGCCGGCGACCATGACGCGCTTGACGACGTGGCCCTTGATGTCGAGGCCGAGGATCGACTGCGCCGCGGCGAACGCGTCCTCGGGGGTCTTCGCGACCTTCACGCCGCCCGCCTTGCCGCGGCCGCCGATCTTGACCTGCGCCTTGACGACGGTGACGCCGCCCAGCTTCTCCGCCGCGGCGCGCACCTCCTCCGGCGTGTCGGCGACGATGCCCGGGAGCACGGGGACGCCGTACTTCTCGAACAGATCACGGGCCTGGTATTCGAAGAGATCCACGCTGCATTCCCATTCCGCGCCGAGCGCGCTTGCGTTTCGAGTTCGAGGTGGCCCGGACGACGCCGGAGTCTCGGCACTGTCCCTGGGCCGCGCCGAGTCTACTCCGCACCCGCCGGGGGCTTCCCGTGCGGTCGCTCCGCGCCCGCCGGACGCCCGCCGGGGGCACCGGCTCCTCATCCGCCCGCCGCTCCCGCGTAGCGTGGAGCCATGTCGTCGGCCTCCCGCACCCCGGACGTCTTCCGCGAGGGCGTGTTCCTGCTGGCGGGCGCGCGCGCGATCCTCCTCCAGATCGCGCACCCGGCGGTCGGGCAGGGCGTCGCCGACCACTCCGACTTCGTGCACCGGGCCGTGAACCGCCTGCACGGGACGCTCTCCTACCTCTACGTCCTGCACTACGGCACTCCCGAGGACGTGCGCGCCGTCCGCCGCCGCGTGAACAGGGCGCACGTGCCCGTGCGCGGCCCCGGCTACACGGCCTTCGACCCGGAGCTGCAGCGCTGGGTCGCGGCGACGCTCACCCAGTCGATGCTGCAGCTCTACGAGCGCGCCTTCGGCGCGCTGAGCGAGGAGGAGGCGGACGACATCGTGCGCCGCTCCGTCGTCGTCGGCGCGGCCCTGCAGATGCCCGCGGACCTCTGGCCCGACTCCCGCACCGCGTTCGACGCCTACTGGGAGCGGGAGCTGGAGCGCCTCGACGTCACGCCCGCGGCCCGCCGCGTCGCCCACGACCTGCTGGGCCCGAGCATCGCCGCCTGGTACCTGCGCCCGCTCGGCCCCTACCTCCGCCTGATCACCGCCGGCCTGCTCCCGGCGGCGCTCCGCGAGCCCTTCGGCTTCCACTGGACCGCACGGCAGGAGGCGCGGTTCGAGCGGGCGCTCTCGCGCACCTTCGCCGTCTACCGCCTGCTTCCCGCGATCGTGAGGACGGCGCCCAGCCGCTACTACCTCGCCCGGGTCCGACGCGACGCTCAGAAGCCGGCCACGACCTCCCAGCCCGCGTAGGCGGCGAGCTCCAGCCCGAGCGCCTGCGCGGCCGCACGCGCCTCGTCGATCCCGCGCTCGTCGCGCACGTCGACGGTGACCGGCACGCTGTCGCCGAACCCCGCGATCTCGACCCGCGCGCTCGTCGGACCGCTGTAGAGCGGGACGTGCGCGTCCGCGGTCCGCGCGCCGACCACTCGCGAGCCGGTCGCCTCCGCGATCACCGCGAGGGCGAACGGAGCCGTCACCACCGCATCCGTGTAGAGCGTCGCCTCGCCGCGCATCGCGCCTCCCGTCGTCCGACCCGCGGAACCGGGCCGCAGCAGTCCGACTGTAGGCAGCCGCCCGCGCCTCCCGCACCCCCTTCCGCTCGGCGCCGGGATGCGCACTCCCCGCCCGTCCGTGCTGAACATCCGGTGCGGATCGCTCGACGCGGCCGCCCGGCGGATCTACGGTGAAGCACCCGGCATCCGCCGCGGCGGTCAACGACGACTGGAGCCTTGATGAGCATCACCGAACCCCGCACGGCCGAGGCCCCCGCCGCTCCCCCGCCCGCCGCCGGCTTCGGCACCCTCTCCGTCGCGGCCATCCTGGCGGAGGCGGCGCGGCGCACCCCTGACACGATCGCCATCCGCGTCGGCGAGCAGGCCGTCGACTACACGACCCTCTGGCGGCAGACCCGCGCCTACGCCGGAGCCCTGCGCGCCCAGGGGATCGGACCGGGCGACCGCGTGGCCCTGCTCGTCCCGAACGTCCCCGACTTCCCCCGCGGCTACTTCGCCGTCCTCGCGCTCGGCGCCGTGGTGGTCCCCGTGCACGCCCTGCTCAAGCACGACGAGATCGCCTACGTCCTGCGCGACTCCGGAGCCGTCGCGCTCGTGTGCGCCGCTCCGCTGCTCGCCGAGGGGGCCGCCGGAGCGGACCTCGCCGACGTTCCCGTGCTGAGCGTGATGGTGCCCGACGGCACCGCCTCGCCCCTACCGCGCCTGGAGGACCTCGCCGCGGAGGCGACCCCGATCGACGGCTACGTGCCCCGCTCCCCCTCCGACACGGCGACGATCCTCTACACCAGCGGCACCACCGGCCGCCCGAAGGGGGCGGAGGGGACGCACTTCGCGATCGTCTCGCAGTCGGACGTGCTGCTGATGAACACGTTCGACCTGCACCGCGGCGACGTGGTGCTCGGGGCGCTGCCGCTCTTCCACACCTTCGGGCAGGTCTGCGCGATGAACACGGCCTTCCGCACCGCCGCGACGGTCGTCCTGGTGCCGAAGTTCGACGGTGACGCCGCGCTCGAGGCGATGATCGCCCACGGCTGCACGGTCTTCGAGGGCGTGCCCACGATGTACGTCGCCCTGCTCGACGCCGCGACCCGGCGCGAGGACCGGCCGCCGCTGCGCTACGCGGTCTCGGGAGGCGCCGCGCTGCCCGTCGCCGTGATCGAGCGCTTCCGCGAGGTGTTCGGCGTCGAGATCTACGAGGGCTACGGGCTCACCGAGACCTCCCCGGTCGCCACCTTCAACCACGTCGGAGTCCCGCCGCGGCCGGGCACGGTCGGCACGCCGATCTGGGGCGTCGAGGTCGAGGTCGCCCGCCCCGACGTGACCGACCGAGTCGAGCTGCTCCCCCGGGGCGAGCTCGGCGAGATCGTGGTGCGCGGGCACAACCTGATGAAGGGGTACCTCGGCAACCCGGCGGCGACCGCGGAGGCGGTGATCGACGGCTGGTTCCGCACCGGCGACCTGGGCACGAAGGACGAGGAGGACTACATCCGCATCCTCGACCGCACGAAGGACATGATCATCCGCAACGGCTACAACGTGTACCCGCGCGAGGTCGAGGAGGTGCTGATCGGGCACCCGGCCGTGCAGAACGCGGCGGTCTTCGGGATCCCGGACGAGCGCCACGGCCAGGAGGTGATGGCCGCGGTGATCCTCGCCCCGTCGGCGACCGCCACCGCGGAGGAGCTGATCGCCTACGCGAACGAGCATCTCGCCGCCTTCAAGTTCCCCCGCCGCGTCGAGTTCGTCGACGCCCTCCCGCTCGGGCCCAGCGGCAAGATCCTCAAGCGGGAGCTCGTCGCGCGCTACGCCGGCTGACCACTTCCGCGAGATGCCGCTCGGGTGAGCCCGCCACGGCGTACCGCGCACCGGAGCGGCATCTCGCGGACGGCGACCAGAGGGCACACGGGAAGGGACGGACGTCAGCCGAGCAGGGACCAGACGGTCCCGGCGAGGACGGTGCCGACCGCGGCGCCCGCGAGGACCTGAGCGGGGGTGTGCGCACCGAGGCGCACCCTCGACCAGAGCACCCAGAGGACGATGGGCACGCTGATCAGCAGGGAGAGCGGTCCGTAGGCGATCAGCACGACGACGGCGCAGGTGGCGACCACCGCCGCGTGCCCGGACAACTTCCAGACCAGGTTGACCACGCCGACGGCGAGCACCACGGCCACCGTCACCACGCCGAACGTGGTCACCGCGGCAGGAGCGCCGAGCACGGCGAGCAGTACCAGGCCGGCCGCGATCGACACCAGCGCCAGCGCGATCGGCAGCGCCCGCTCGCGCCGGTCGGGCACGTGATGGTCGCCGTGGATCCGGCCGGTGCGCATCAGCAGGCGGATGACGAGGTAGGGCACCACGCCGACGAAGAGCGCCGCGAGCGCTCCCCAGGCGACGCCGAGCAGGGGCGGATCCGCGACGCGCGCGCCGACCACGACCGGCACGAGCACCGCGAGGACCGCCGGGGAGAACACCTCCGTCGCGAGCCGCGCGGCCGCCGATCCGGCCGCCACCGGACTAGATCTTCTCGATCGGCGCGACCTTGATCAGCAGCTTCTTCGCGCCCACCTGGTCGAAGAGCACGTGCGCGACGCGCTTCGAGCCCTCGCCCGTCACCGCGTTCACGCGCCCCTCACCGAAGTCGGTGTGCCGGATCCGGTCGCCCGCGATCAGCTCGAGGTCGCCGTTGTCGCGCACCATGCCGGTGATCCGGTTCGGGAACTCGCCCTTGGCCTTCGGCGCCGCGGCGAGCGCCTCCCGGAACTCGGTGTTCGATCGCGACTTGCCGAAGCCGGGCCGCTGAGCGTTCAGGGCCCGGGGCTGCGTGCCGCCGCGCGAGGTCGCCGCGCCGGGCGACTGGCGCCACTGGATCAGCTCTCCGGGGATCTCCTGCAGGAACCGGCTCGGCATCGCGACCGACGTCTCGCCGTACTGCGCGCGGGTCATCGCGAGCGAGAGGTAGAGGCGCTTGCGGGCCCGGGTGATCCCCACGTAGAACAGCCGCCGCTCCTCGGCCGGGCCGCCGGGCTCGTTCGCCGAGATGCGGTGCGGGAGCAGGTCCTCCTCGATGCCGGTGAGGAACACGGCGTCGTACTCGAGGCCCTTCGCCGTGTGCAGCGTCATCAGCGAGACGGTGCCGGAGTCGTCGTCGAGGTCGTCGGCCGCGGCGACCAGCGAGACCTCGGTGAGGAAGTCCACGAGCCCGCCGTCCGGGTTGTTGCGCGCGAACTCCTTGGTGACGGCGATGAGCTCGTCGACGTTCTCGGCGCGGGCCTCGTCCTGCGGGTCGCGGCTGGCGCGGAGCATGTCGAGGTAGCCGCTGCGGGTGAGGAGCGCCGTCAGCACCTCGTGCACCTTCGCCTCGCCGCCCTCCCGTGCGGGGTCGAGCATCAGCGCGCACTCGTCGAGGAGGGTTGCGAGGTCGACGATCGCCTTCGTCACCTTCGGGCCCATCCCGAGCGAGCCGGCGTTGCGCATCGCCTCCCGCAGGGTCACCGCGTTGGTGTCGGCGAACGACTGCAGCTGCGCCTCCGTCGCGGGGCCGATGCCCCGCTTCGGAGTGTTCATGATGCGCCGCAGCGCCAGCACGTCGGCCGGATTCGCCACCGTGATCAGGTACGCCAGTGCGTCCTTGATCTCGGCGCGCTCGTAGAACTTCGTGCCGCCCAGGATCCGGTAGGGCAGCGCGGAGCGGATGAAGATCTCCTCCAGCGCGCGGGTCTGCGCGTTGGTGCGGTAGAAGACCGCGATCTCGTCGTAGCCCGTGCCCGCCGCGTGCAGGCGGGCGATCTCGTCGACCACGAACTGCGCCTCGTCGTGACCCGAGTACCCGGTGTAGCCGACGATCTTCTCCCCGTCGCCGCTGGAGGACCAGAGGTTCTTCGCGCGACGGTCGAAGTTGTTGGAGATGACGGCGTTGGCCGCCGAGAGGATGTTCTGCGTCGAGCGGTAGTTCTGCTCGAGCAGGATCACGCGGCAGCCCGGGAAGTCGCGCTCGAACTCGACGATGTTGCGGATGTCGGCGCCGCGGAACGCGTAGATGGACTGGTCCGAGTCGCCGACGACGGTGAGCGAGGCCCCCGGGATGGAGCCGTCGGCCGTGACCGGTCCGCGGTAGGGGCGGTCGAACTGCGCCGCGGCCATCGTCGCCGGCGGCACGGGCCGGGTCAGCTCGTGGATCAGCGAGTACTGGGCGTGGTTCGTGTCCTGGTACTCGTCGACCAGCACGTGGCGGAAGCGCCGCTGGTACTTCGCGGCGACGTGCGGGAAGGCGCGGAAGAGGTAGACGGTCTGCGCGATCAGGTCGTCGAAGTCGAACGCGTTCGCCCCCTCGAGCGCCCGCGAGTAGGCCCGGAAGACCTGGAGGAACATCTCCTCGTTCGGGTCGCTGAGGTTCGCGGTGCGGGCGTAGGAGTCGACGTCGGCGAGCTCGTTCTTGAGCTTGGAGATCTTCGCGGAGGCGCTCGCGACGCTGATCCCGAGCGAGTCGGCCTCGAGGTCCTTCACGATGCGCTTGAGCAGGGCGCGCTGATCGCCCGAGTCGTAGATCGTGAACGACTTGGTCATGCCGAAGTTCTCGGCCTCGCGGCGCAGGATCCGCACGCACGCGGAGTGGAAGGTCGAGATCCACATCCCCTCGGCGCTCTGCCCCACCAGCTTCTCGACGCGCTCGCGCATCTCGGCCGCGGCCTTGTTGGTGAACGTGATCGCGAGGATCTGGCTCGGCCAGGCCTCGCCGTTGCCCAGGAGGCTCGCGATGCGCCGGGTGAGGACGCTGGTCTTGCCCGAGCCCGCACCCGCGACGATGAGCAGCGCGTCTCCGCGGTACTCGACCGCCTCGCGCTGCTGGGGGTTCAGCCCCGCGACGAGCTGCTCGTGCGCCGGGTCGGTGCGGGGCGCGTCCCCGGGGCCGCCGGGGGGACCGACGATGACCGGGGTGGCGCGGGAGTCGCTCGGATCGAAGAGGAAGCTCATGTCCCTCCGAGTGTAGATCGCCCCTCCGACACCGGGAGCGGTCAGGCGGTCCGCTGACGCGGCGCGGGAGACGTGAGCGCCCCGCCGACGTCCAGTCCGCGCCACGCGAGGGAGAAGCCGAGCACGGCGAGCGCCGACGTCGACACCGCCAGGAGCTGCAGGAGCGCGAAGGCGGTGAGGTCCTTCGTGTCGTCGGGGTAGTACTGGATGCCCTGGACGGCGAGCGCCGCGAGCAGCACCACCACGATCACCGAGCACACCAGGAGCAGCCGGTTCACCCCGCGCCGCGCGGGCCTCTTCGGCGCTCGGCCCACCTGGGCCCTGGTGGTCAGCCACGCGCAGGCGGCGGAGGCCGAGGCGAGCGCGACGAGGTCGGCCCCGAGGACGTCGCTCGCCCGGTGCCAGGAGGCGGCCATCGTCAGGTTGCCGACCAGCACCACGACCGCGCCGCCCAGCGCGAGCACGACGGTCCGCGCCCGCCCGGGCACGACCATCGCCAGGGCGAAGACCACCGAGACGGCCGCCGCGGTGTGCCCGCTCGGGAAGCTGCCGCCGGTGTACCAGGAGTCGGTGTCGACCAGCTCGGGCCGCTCGAGGACCACGTTCTTGAGCAGCTGGGTGAGCCCGGCCGTGACGACGATCGAGCCGACGGAGGCGACGGCGAGCGCCGGGCGCCTCCGGATCAGCGCGATCGCCGCGACGAGCAGGGCGCCGACGACCATGGAGAGCGGGGTGACGTCCGCGAGCGCCCCCGCGGCGGCGCCGGTGGCGCGGCCGAAGACGAGGTCGGCGCCCCGGAGCCCCGAGTTCTCGACGCCCTGGCCCTGAGGGGTGAGCACGGCGAGCCAGTAGACGACGGCGACGCCGATCACGGCGAGGACGGCGGTGGTGATCCAGCGGCGGGTGATGCGCTCTCGGGTGGACACGGGGCCTCCTCTCGAGGGTCGGGCGGGCGGTGGTGAGCCGATGATGCCAGCGCAGCCTCCGCGTCCGCTCGGCACGCGCCGGAGGAGCGCCCGATCACGATCCGGATTCAGCCGCGGAGCAGACGCTCCTGCTCGGCCGCCCGCGCCTCGATCGCCAGATCGGGCTGGTCGGCGAAGACGCCGTCCACTCCCGAGCGGAGGATCATCGCGAACTCCTCCTGCCAGCCGCCGTACTCCGCCGGGTCCTTCCCGCGGCGGTGCACCTTCTCGAGGAATCGGTTCTCGGCGCGCAGCGTCCAGCAGTAGACCTCGAGCCCGGCCGCGTGGGCGTCCTCGACGAGCGGACCGGTCCCCGTCGCCCGGCCGGCCGCGTCCCGCGAGAAGAGCATGCTCTTGTCGACGCTGATCCCGTCGACGGCTCCGGCGAGGTTCCGCAGTCCCGCCGGCGTGGTGAAGGCGGAGTAGGGGGCCGCGTCGGCGCCGTGGGCGGCCACGAGGTCGGGCGGGGCGCCCCGCGACTCGAGCAGGTAGATCCGGCGGGTGCCGACTCCGCTCACCGCGAGCCGCTCCAGCACGGTCTTCTCGAAGCTCTCGATCGTGAGCCGCGGGTCGCGCGGACCCCAGCCCGCGGCGGCGAGCTCCTCGCGCAGCAGCACGTCCAGCGGCAGCCCGATCCTGGCGAAGTACGTCGCGTGCTTGATCTCGGCGACGAGCCCCGGCGGAGCGAGCGGATCGTCCTCCGCCGCCCGGTCCAGCAGCGCCAGCAGCTCGCTGAAGCGCAGCAGCGGGAACTGGCCGTCGAACGTGGCGCTGGAGCCGCGCACCGCCGGCAGCCGCTCGCGGGCCCGCAGCTCCGACAGCTCGTCCCAGGTGAAGTCCTCGGTGAACCAGCCGGTGATCTCGCGGCCGTCGATCCGCTTGGTGGTGCGGCGTGCAGCGAACTCCGGGCGCTTCTCGACGTCCGTCGTGCCGGAGATCTCGTTCTCGTGGCGGAGGACGAGCACGCCGTCGCGGGTCGCCACCAGATCGGGCTCGAGCGCATCGGCGCCCAGCGCGATCGCCAGCTCGTAGGCGGAGCGGGTGTGCTCCGGTCGGTAGCCGCTCGCTCCGCGGTGGCCGATGACGAGCGGTGACTGGCGCGCGGGCATGCCGCGATCCTACGGGCGGCTCTGCACGGCTCGCAGCGGAGTCGAGGTCCGCTCGAAGAGAACAGCCAGACTCTGAGAGGTGCTCTCAGATAAGGTGGTGTCCATCGTCGCAGTCCTCTCGGATCCGCGGCGCACCCCGCACAGACAGCGACTCAGATCCGCGAGTTCCCTCGGAGACCAGCGCACCTGAGAGAAGAGGAACCATGGCAAGCAACAATCCGGCCTTCGGACGCCCGGAGTTCAGCAACCGCGGCTACGCCGGCCGCGTGCAGGACCTCCCGGACGTCTCCCCCGGCACGCTCGACCAGATGTACTCCCGTCCGGCCGCCGGCTCCGTCGAGACCGACCGGATGACCGTCGAGGACACCCTCGCCAAGACCGCCCTCGCCTTCGTCGTGCTCCTCGCGGGTGCGGCCGTCGGCTGGTTCGTCCCGGGCCTGATGCTCCCCGCCGTGCTCGTCGCGCTGGTGCTGGGCATCGTCAACGCGTTCAAGAAGCAGCCGTCGCCCGCCCTGATCCTCGGCTACGCCGCGACCCAGGGCATCGCGGTCGGCGCGATCTCGAAGTTCTTCGAGAGCGCGTACGCCGGAGCGGTCGTCCAGGCCCTCATGGCGACCGTCATCGTGATCGGCGTCACCCTGGCGCTGTTCATGAACGGCAAGATCCGCACCTCGCCGAAGCTCAACAAGATCTTCTTCATCGGCATGATCAGCTACGCGGTGTTCTCGCTGGTGAACCTGGGCCTCGGCCTCTTCGGCGTCGGCGGCGGCTTCGGTCTCCGCACCGGCTTCATCGGCATCGTGATCGGCCTCATCGCCGTCGCGCTCGCCACGTACTCGCTCGTGATGGACTTCGAGTTCATCCAGCAGGGCGTGCGCAACCGCCTCCCCCGCATCTACGGCTGGACCGGCGCCTACGGCATCCTGGTCACCGTCGTCTGGATGTACCTGGAGATCCTGCGCCTCGTCGCGATCTTCCGCGAGTAGCACGGCGCACCACGTCCGACGGGCGCTCGACCTCCGGGTCGGGCGCCCGTCGTCGTTCCCGGCCCCACCGCCGTTCCCGGTGCACTGCCGGGAGCGCCTGGCACGATGGAGGGATGAGCGCCGCAGACTTCCGGATCGTCGGCCTCGACGTCGCACGCGGCCTGGCCGTCCTCGGCATGTTCGCCGCCCACCTCGCCCCCGTCGAGAGCGAGATGCTCTGGAACGGCCGCAGCTCCGTCCTCTTCGCCGTGCTGGCGGGAGTGTCGATCGGGCTGATGACGGGCGGCGCGCAGCGCTCCTCGCGGCCCTGGCACGACACGGGATCGATCCTGCTCCGCGGGCTGTACCTGCTCGTCATCGGCGTCGCTCTCACCCTGCTCGGGACGCCGATCGCGGTGATCCTGCCGCACTACGGGGTGATGTTCCTCGTCGCGGCGCTGCTGCTCTTCCTGCCGCGGGCGGTCCTCGCCGTGCTGGTCGCGGTCGCGGCGATCGCCGGGCCCCTCGCGGTCGACGCGCTGACGAGCGCCGGCGGCTCCTGGCTCTCGACCCTGTCGCCCGACGAGGCGCTCCTGGCCGCGCAGCCCCTCACCTGGCTCACCCAGTACTACCCGGTGCCGTCGTGGCTGGCGTACGTGGTGCTCGGCCTCCTGATCGCGCGCTGCGACGTCCGGTCCGCGACCACCCAGCGCTGGGTCGTCGTCGGCGGCGCCGTCTCGGCCGTGCTCGGCTACGGCGGCGGGCTGCTGCTCGGGGGTCCGGAGGCGGTGGAGGCGCACGCCAGCACCACCGCCGAGCTCCTCGGGGCGGGCGGGGTCGCCTGCGTGGTCCTCGGCGCGCTGACGGCTCTGCTGCAGCGGCTGCCGCTCCTGGCACGGGCGGCGACTCCGATCGCGGCCGTCGGTGCGATGCCGCTGACGATCTACTCGCTGCAGCTCGTGGCGCTGGCGGTGTACCTGGTCCCGTACGAGCCGTTCGACTTCGAGGCGTGGCGCAGCTGGACGCTGCTCGGCGTCTTCGTGGTCGGCTCGATCGTCGCCGCTCTCCTCTGGAGGCGGCTCGTGGGGCAGGGCCCGCTGGAGTGGCTGCTCGCGCGCGCGTCGCTGCGGCCTCGGGGTCCGCGCGCGGCGCTGGGTTAGGGTGGCCGGATGATCACGCGTCGCGAGGCCGCTCAGCGCCTCGACATCCCCCTCGAGATGGCGACGCGGCACGGCATCCCCACCCGTCTGTCGGAGGAGGAGCTCGCCGCCCTCGAGCAGGATCCGCCCGCCTGGCTCGTCCAGTCGCGCGCGAACCGCACCGGCAGGCGTCCCGTGTGGGTGACCCTCGACTGCGCCGTCTGCGGCCGCTCCGAGGCCGCCCGCCCGAAGAAGTGGTGGCCCGAGTTCACGTTCCTCGTCTGCGAGGACCACTCCCCCGCCTCCTGGCCGCACCACCCCGAGGGCCACCGCCGCGACGAGTACGACGGCATCGGCACCCGCTTCATCGGCGTGCTCGACACCCCCGCCTGACCCGCGCTCGCGCGCCTGCCGCCCTCCGCCTGCGCCCCGACGCCCGGACCGCCGCGCAGACCCGCGTTCCCCGACCACCCGGCAGGAGCTCGCTTCTCGGCCGGCACCCCCGGAACATCCCCGCAGGGCCTCGGACCCCTGACCGCCACTCGATACGCCTCGCGAGGAACCGGTCGCCCCTGAGCGATCCCCCGGCCTCACCGCGGCCACCCGTTCCCTGAACAGCCACCGGAGCTCGTTCCCCGACTTTGCACCCCGGGAACGGCCCGCAGGGGCTCGTTCCCCACTGCCTGCACCCAGGAACGGCCCCGCAGGGGCTCGTTCCCCTCTACCTGCACCCGGGAACGGCCCCGCAGGGGCTCGTTCCCCCACACTCTCCCCTCAACAAGGAACGGCCCCCTCGACGGGAGCCGTTCCTGACGTTCCGCGGGTCTCCGCGCGGTCAGCTGCAAGGCGGAGAAGGGCGAGATACCGGAGGTATCGCAACCGCCGACAACGCCGCAGATGACCGTGCGGAGACCCGCGGAATCACTCCCACTCGATGGTGCCGGGGGGCTTGGACGTCACATCCAGCACCACCCGGTTCACGCCGCTCACCTCGTTGGTGATGCGGTTGGAGATTCTGGCGAGGAGGTCGTAGGGCAGGCGGGTCCAGTCGGCGGTCATCGCGTCTTCCGAGGAGACGGGGCGCAGGACGATGGGGTGGCCGTAGGTGCGGCCGTCGCCCTGGACTCCGACGGAGCGGACGTCGGCGAGGAGGACGACGGGGCACTGCCAGATCTCGGTGTCGAGGCCGGCGGCGGTGAGCTCGGCGCGGACGATGGCGTCGGCGTCCTGGAGGAGGTCGAGCCGCTCCTGGGTGACCTCGCCGACGATGCGGATGCCGAGGCCGGGTCCGGGGAAGGGCTGGCGGCCGACGATGACCTCGGGGAGGCCGAGCTCGCGGCCGATCGCGCGGACCTCGTCCTTGAAGAGGGTGCGGAGCGGCTCGACGAGGGCGAACTGCAGGTCCTCGGGGAGTCCGCCGACGTTGTGGTGGGACTTGATGTTGGCGGTGCCGGTCCCGCCGCCGGATTCGACGACGTCGGGGTAAAGCGTGCCCTGGACGAGGAAGTCGATCGTCTCGCCCTCGCCCTGCGCTTCGAGCACGAGCGCTTCGGCGGCGGCCTCGAAGGTGCGGATGAACTCGCGGCCGATGATCTTGCGCTTCTGCTCCGGGTCGCTGACGCCGGCGAGCGCGTCGAGGAACTGCTCGCGCGCGTCGACGGTGACCAGGCGGACGCCGGTCGCGGCGACGTAGTCCTCCTCGACCTGGCGGCGCTCGTCCTTGCGGAGGAGTCCGTGGTCGACGAAGACGCAGGTGAGCTGGTCGCCGATGGCACGGTGCACGATCGCAGCGGCGACGGCGGAGTCGACTCCGCCGGACAGGCCGCAGATGACGCGTCCGGTGCCGACCTGCTCGCGGATCACGGCGACCTGGTCGTCGATCACGTTGGAGGAGTTCCAGTCGGCCGGGATGCCCGCGGCGCGGTGGAGGAAGTTCTCGATGACGGCCTGGCCGTAGGCGGAGTGCTTGACCTCCGGGTGCCACTGCACGCCGTAGAGGCGGCGCTCGTCGTTGCCGAAGGCGGCGACCGGGGTGGAGCTCGTGGAGGCGAG
Source organism: Rathayibacter sp. AY2B9 (assembly GCF_002931595.1). Lineage (NCBI taxonomy): Bacteria > Bacillati > Actinomycetota > Actinomycetes > Micrococcales > Microbacteriaceae > Rathayibacter > Rathayibacter sp. AY2B9. The sequence continues at coordinate 18,482 of NZ_PSUB01000020.1, read as the reverse complement.
GACCTCGAAGCCCTCGGGCGCCTGTGCGACCGAGTCGCCGTGGCTCATCCACACCGTCTGGTCGGCGGGCTGCTCGCCGAGGAGCACGCCACCGTCGGTCGAGACGGCGGCGTCCGTCGCTCCGTACTCGCGCAGCCCCGTGTTGGCGACCTCGCCGCCGAGCGTCTTCGCCATCACCTGGAAGCCGTAGCAGATGCCCAGGACCGGGACCCCGAGGTCGAAGATCGCGGGGTCGAGCTGCGGGGCGCCCTCCTCGTACACGCTGGAGGGGCCGCCCGAGAGGATGATGCCGACGGGCGACTTCGCGGCGATCTCGGCGGCCGTGGCGTTGGAGGGCACGATCTCGGAGTAGACGTTCGCCTCGCGGACCCGGCGGGCGATCAGCTGCGCGTACTGCGCGCCGAAGTCGACGACGAGGACGGGCTGCGCGGCCAAGTGCGGCTGGGGAGCGGTGGGCTGCTCGCTAATGGGGGGCCTCCACGGAGTCGGTCGGGGTCTTCGGGTCGGTGCCGGCGGTCCGGCGCTCGAGGTACTGCTCGACCTCGCGGGCGATGCGGGTCTCGACGAAGAAGGAGAGGGTGGGCACCACGCCGCCGAGCGCGATGAGCACGAAGCGCGTGAACGGCCAGCGCATGAGGCTCCACAGGCGGAAGTCGGCGAAGAGGTAGACGACGTAGAACCAGCCGTGCGCGATCAGGATGCCGGTGGACAGGTTCGCGCCGGTGCCGCTCGACGTGAACTCGCCTCCGGGCACCTCGTACATCGGGGCGAAGTGCAGGACTCCCTGCTGGCCGAAGGCGAACAGCTCGAGGTGGAAGACGTACTTGAGGAGCATCTCCGCGCAGAGCAGGAGCAGCATCACGCCGGTGATGATCGAGGTCACCCGGTAGAAGCGCAGCGCGCTCCGGATCGCAGGGAACTGCGCGGGCTTGGGCTCGAGGGGCATGACGACCAGTTTACGGTGCGGGGGCGGGGGCCTCGGCCCGGTCGCCCAGGTCGGCGCGGGCGCGCTCCTCGGCGTCGAGCGCCTCCTCTGCCTCGCGCTCCCACGCGTCCTTGACGAGGCGGAACCAGAGGTAGAGGGCGAAGCCGGCGAAGACGACCCACTCGATCGCGTAGAAGACGTTGAGCCAGTTCAGCGAGACGTCGCTCACGCGCGCCGGGGAGTCGATGGCCCCGAGGCCGGCGACCGGCTCGTCGACGACGACGTAGCCCTGGTAGACGTCCTGCGGCGGGTCCGGCCAGCGGTTGATCAGCGCGGGGACGGAGAGCGCGGTGAGGGTGGCGGGGTCCAGGCCCTCCGCCGGCACCTCCGCGGCCTCGTTGGCCACGAGGCGGCCGGTGAAGGAGGAGGGCGCCTGCTCGCTCCCGCTGTTGAGCGCGTCCGCGACGGACTGCCCCTGCGCCTCGTCCTGCGTCCAGCCGTAGGCGAGCACCAGGTCGGCGTCGGCGGTGCGGGTGCGGGCGATGACCCACCAGCCCGGCTGCTCGCCGTTCAGGCGGCCGCCGAGGATCTCGGCACCGCCCGGCACGAAGACGGACGAGCCCTCCACGCGCTGTCCGTCGGCGGTCGCCGTGATCGAGCGGGAGGGGGTCGCGACCTCGGCGAGCGGGAGCGTCGTCTCCGACACTCCGGAGTCGGGCGCGGCGGCTTCGACCGCGCGGCCGACCTGCCACTGCCCGAGCGCGGCGAAGAGCCCGGCGATCAGGAGTGCGAGCGCCAGCGCGGCGATCCAGCGCGGGCGCCGGGCCACCTGCCCGACCGTGCTCTGCGTCATTCGTCCCTCGTCCGCCCTCGATCCGTGCGGTGTCCCGCGGGCCGGATCGAGCCTAACCCGTGAGTGTGGGAGCTCCGTGGGATCAGTAGTCGGGCTCCCTCGGGCGGCGGGGCCGGGCGTCGTCGGCGCCGTCGGACTGCTGCATCGCCTGGTCGATGAGCGCCTGGCGCATCGGATCGGGGAACTCGTCGTCGAGCTCGTCCGGCTCCGCGGGGCGCCTCGGAGGAGCGGGGGCCTCCTCCGCGGAGACGGCGGGCGCGGCCATCGCCGCCTCCACGAGCGCGAAGTCCTCCTCGTCCATGGCCGTGGCCGCTGCGGGTGCCGGGCGGTGCCGCCGCCGCGAGAGGAACGCGCCGATGCTCTCGGAGCGCGAGGCGAGGATCGGCCCGACGATCGCCATGATCAGCACGTAGAGGCCGGCGAAGGGCTGGATCCGCTCGTCGAGCCCCGCCGAGAGCGAGAGCGTCGCCAGGATGAGCGCGAACTCGCCGCGGTTGTGCAGGATGAACGCCGCGTTCAGGCCCGCGCGCGGTCCGAGCTTGTTGAGCCACGCGACGAACTGCCCCGCGCCGAGGTTGAGGACGATGGTCATCACCGCGGCGATCAGCACCGGGACCACGACGCTCGGGAACGCGCCGGGATCCAGCCCGAGACCGAAGTTGACGAAGAAGAAGGCGCCGAACACGTCGCGCAGCGGGATCGCGATGTGCTCGACCCTCGACCGGAACCGCGTCGCTCCGATGACCAGTCCGATCAGGAACGCGCCGATGGCGTCCGTCACTCCGAGGACCTCGCCGATGCCGCCGAACAGGATGGCGAGACCGAAGAACAGGATCGTGAACAGCTCGTCGTCGCGAGTGCGGAAGAAGCGGGAGACGACCTTCCCGCCCCAGCGGGCGATCGCGAACATCACCACGAGGAACGCGAACGCGATGACGAGCTTGAGCACCACCGGCCACGGCTCCGTCTCGCCCGAGAGCACGACGGACACGATCGCCAGGTAGACCGCGATGAAGATGTCCTCGACGACCGTGACGCCCAGGATCATCGGCGTCTCGGGGTTCGCCAGGCGCTTGAGCTCGATCAGCAGCTTGGTGACGATCGCGCTCGAGCTCGTCGCCGTGATGCCGGCGATGATCAGCGCCTCGCGGCTCCCCCAGCCCAGCGCGAAGCCGAAGCCGAGGCCGACGGCCATGTTGACCGCGATGTAGGAGCCGCCGGAGAGGATCAGGCGGCCGGCGTTCCCGAAGAACTCGTCCTGGTCGAACTCCAGGCCGAGGTTGAACAGCAGCAGGATCAGCCCGAAGACCGCGGTCAGCTCGATGTAGCTCGACTCGAAGTCGAGCGGGAAGAGGTGGAAGTTCGGGCTCGCGAGGAGCCCGACGACCATGTAGATCGGGATGGCCGGGAGCCCGATCGTCCTCCCCAGCCGGCCGAGGACGTAGGCGACGACGAACAGGACGCCGAGGACGATGAGGTCTTCGCCGTGGTGCATCCTCAGGCTCCGGGCGGGGCGTCGACCGTCTTGGCGAAGCTGCCGGTGCGGAAGAACGCGAACGCCTTGGCGACCTTCTCGGGGCTGCCGGCGACCACGAGGGTGTCGCCGGGGAAGACGCGGAAGTCGGGGGCCGGCGCCGGATTGGCGGCGTCGCCCCGGACCACGGCGACGACGGTCAGCCCGACGATCCCGCGGTCGGCGGGCTTGCCGAGCTGCTGTCCGGCGATGTGGTCGTCGTAGTCGACGGTGAACCAGTCGATCGAGAGGCCCGGGATCTGGTCGAGCGCGGTCAGCGACTCCGTGATCTGCGTGCCGCCGAGCAGCTCGGCGAGGGTGTGCGCCTCGTCGTCGCTCAGGCGGAGGGACACCTTGGCGCCGTCCTGGTCGCCCTCGGCGAACGTGATCAGGTCGCTGTGGCCGGAGCGGTGGGCGATGACCCCGACCTTGCCGCCGTCGGCCGTCAGGAACGTGTGCAGAACGCCGACACCGGGCAGTTTGACCCTGCGGACCTCGACCATGCGTGCTCCCTCCGCGCCGTGCGGCGCTCCCACTCGGGACTTCCAGCTTAGGCGCGTGCGGAGCCCTCCTGCCGAGGGAACCCCGACCCGTCGAGGGATCCCGCGGTTCCCGGCCGGCTCGGCGGTCCTGCGTTCCCTCGCTGCCCACAGGTGGTGGGGGGAGTCTCCACAGGAGGAGCGGAGGGAGGGAAAGGGGGGGCGGAAGCGTGCAGTGGGGATCTATCGAGGCGGGGCGTGAGGCCGGTCGGACGAGTTCGTGCGGCTGCGCCGCGGTACGCGCGGACCGGCGAGTGGGCGGGGGCCTCCGCGGACGAGCGGCAGCGGGCGCGGATCGACGCCGTGGCCGCGACCTGGAGCGCGCCCTTCTTCCTCCGCGAGTCGGCGGCGGCGGCGGTCCGGGACGCCCCTTGGTCGAGCCTCTTGCGGAGACCGTGCATGTCGAGGGGCGACGGACCCGGGCAGCCGGACGTGGAACGGCGTCGCGGAGCGCGCGTCCGCCCTCACCCGCACTGATCGACGGACTCGCCGTCTCGGATCTCGCGCAGACCACCGTCGATCCGAACCGACCCGGCGTTCCTCGGGGCCGCTCGCCCGAACTCGTGCTTCTCGCCGAGAAGCGCCGGGAAGACCGGATCCGCGCGCGCGGGTCCGCAGCGTCGTCCGCCGGGCTGGCGCGAGGCCTACGACGCCAGCCCGTCCGGCCGACCCGCGCCGGCGTCCGCCGCGTCCAGTTACCCCCGGGCCGTCGAGGGAGCCCGCTGTTCGCGGCGGCCTCGACGGTCAGGATCGCCTCGGTCGGTGAGCGTCAGCTGGGCTGGTACGGCGCGACGACGACCTCGACCCGCTGGAACTCCTTGAGGTCGGAGTAGCCGGTCGTCGCCATCGAGCGGCGCAGGGCGCCGATGAGATTCGCCGTGCCGTCGGCGCCGGTTGCCGGGCCGTAGAGGACCTGCTCGAGGGTGCCGACGGTGCCGACCTCGACGCGGCGGCCGCGCGGCAGCTGCGGGTGGTGCGCCTCCGCGCCCCAGTGCCAGCCCCCGCCGGGAGCGTCGGTCGCGCGGGCCAGCGCCGAGCCGAGCATCACGGCGTCCGCGCCCACCGCGACGGCCTTCACGATGTCGCCGGAGGTGCCGAGGCCGCCGTCCGCGATGACGTGCACGTAGCGTCCGCCCGACTCGTCGAGGTAGTCGCGGCGAGCGCCGGCGACATCGGCGACCGCGGTCGCCATCGGAGCCTGGATGCCGAGCGTCGTGCGGGTGGTGGAGGCGGCACCGCCGCCGAACCCGACGAGGACGCCCGCGGCGCCCGTGCGCATGAGGTGCAGGGCCGCGGTGTAGGTGGAGGCGCCGCCGACGATGACGGGCACGTCGAGCTCGTAGATGAACTTCTTGAGGTTCAGCGGCTCGGTGTCGCGCGAGACGTGCTCGGCCGAGACGGTCGTGCCGCGGATGACGAACACGTCGACCCCGGCGTCGACGACGGTCTGGTACAGCTCCGCGGTCCGCTGGGGCGACAGGGCCCCGGCGACGGTCACGCCCGCGGCGCGGATCTCGGCCAGGCGCGCGGTCACCAGCTCGGGGCGGATCGGAGCGGAGTAGATCTCCTGCATCCGCTGCGTCGCGGTCTCGGCCGGAAGCCGGCGGATCTCCTCGAGCAGCGGCTCCGGGTCCTCGTACCGCGTCCACAGACCCTCGAGGTCGAGGACGCCCAGCGCCCCCAGATGCCCGAGCCGGATCGCCGTCGCCGGCGACACCACCGAGTCCATCGGCGCGGCGAGGATCGGCGTCGCGAACTGGTACGCGTCGATCGACCACTTCACCGACACGACCTCGGGGTCGCGCGTCCGGCGGCTCGGGACGACGGCGATGTCGTCGAAGGCGTACGCGCGGCGGGCGCGCTTGGCGCGCCCGATCTCGATCTCCATGACGCAGAGTTTACTGTGGCTCACTCCTCGCTCCGCTCGCCGCTCGCCCGCGGTCGGCCCGAGCGGGCGGTCGCGTTCCCAAGAGCGTCCCGCGTCCGCGCTACGACGATCCGCTCGCACGCGGATCGCCGGTCACCGCTGAGCGGTATCAGCCGTGGCTCGCTCCTCGCTCCGCTCGCCGCTCGCCCGCGGTCGGCCCGAGCGGGCGGTCGCGTTCCGCAGAGCGTCACGCGTCCGCGCTACGCCGATCCGCTCGCACGCGGACCGCCGGTCACCGCTGAGCGGTATCAGCCGTGGCTCGCTCCTCGCTCCGCTCGCCGCCCGCCCGCGGTCGGCCCGAGCGGGCGGTCGCGTTCCACAGAGCGGCCTACGTCCGCGCTACGCCGATCCGCTGGAAAGCGGATAGCCGGTCATCTCTCCCACCTTGCACGGGACGCCCTGATCGCTTGCCCGCGATCGGCCCGGGCGAGTGGCCACTTTCCGCAGAGGCGTACGCCCGCGCCTCGACGATCCGGCGGAACGATCGTCGGTCACCGCTCCCACCGGGCTCCGCACCAGGCCGCGATCGACGCGAGCGGGCGCACACCACCAGCAGGTGGAGCCAGCGCGGCCGCCACCACGATTCGCTGCAACGCGGGAAGCCCGTCCCCACTCCGTCGCGCTCGCGCGCGGCGCACGACCACTCCCCCGTCGGCACAGGCGGAAGCCTCCCCCCGCAGTCGCGGCGGCGCCCCGCGCCGCTCGCGCTGCGTCCCCCGCCCCTCAGCCGAGAATCGGTGCTCGTCTCCCGGAGGGAGGCGGCGGATCGGGATCGCGGCCCCTCCGGCGTGGTGGGCGTATGGGCCGCAGGCCCATCGGGCAGAGGGGCCGCGATCCCGATCCGCCGCCGGCCCCCACCAGACCCCTCAGCGCCGGTAGTTCGGCGCCTCCACCACCATCTGCACATCGTGCGGGTGCGACTCCTTCAGCCCGGCCGCCGTGATGCGCACGAACTTCCCGCGCTCCTTCAGCTCGGGGATGGTGCGCGCTCCGACGTAGAACATCGACTGGCGGAGCCCGCCGGCGAGCTGGTACGCCACGTTCGCGAGCGGGCCGCGGTAGGGCACCTGGCCCTCGATGCCCTCGGCGATCAGCTTGTCGTCGGTGGGCACGTCGGACTGGAAGTAGCGGTCCTTCGAGTAGGAGGTCCGCTCGCCGCGGGTCTGCAGGGCGCCGAGGGAGCCCATGCCGCGGTAGGTCTTGAACTGCTTGCCGTTCTGGAACACGAGGTCGCCGGGGCTCTCCTCGCAGCCCGCGAGGAGCGAGCCGAGCATCACGGTGTCGGCGCCGGCGACGAGCGCCTTGGCGATGTCGCCGGAGTACTGGAGGCCGCCGTCGGCGATCACCGGCACGCCGGACTCGCGCGCGGCGAGGGACGCCTCGTAGACCGCGGTGACCTGCGGGACTCCGACGCCGGCGACGACGCGGGTGGTGCAGATCGAGCCGGGGCCGACGCCGACCTTGATGGCGTCGGCGCCCGCGTCGACGAGGGCCTGCGCCCCGGAGCGGGTCGCGACGTTGCCGCCGATGACGTCGACGCCGGCGAACGCGGAGTCGGACTTCAGGCGGCGGATGATGTCGAGCACGCCGGCGGAGTCGCCGTTGGCGGTGTCGACGACGATCACGTCGACGCCCGCGTCGAGCAGGGCGGTGGCGCGCTGCCAGGCGTCGCCGAAGAAGCCGATCGCGGCGCCGACCCGCAGGCGGCCCTCGTCGTCCTTCGTGGCGTTGGGGTACTGCTCCGACTTGTCGAAGTCCTTGACCGTGATGAGGCCGGCGAGCTTGCCCTGCGCGTCGACGAGCGGCAGCTTCTCGATCTTGTGCTGCGCGAAGAGGGCGATGACCTCGCTGTCGGGGATGCCGACGCGTCCCGTGATCAGACCGGTGCTGGTCATCACGTCGCGGACGAGCGTGGTCGCCTTCTCGAACGGCGAGACGAAGCGCATGTCGCGGTTGGTGATGATGCCCACGAGCACGCCGGTGGAGTCGACGACGGGGAGGCCGCTGATCCGGTACTGGCCGCAGAGGTCGTCGACCTGGGCGACGGTGGCGTCCGGGGTGGTGGTGACGGGGTTCGAGACCATGCCCGACTCGCTCCGCTTCACCCGGTCGACCTGGTCGGCCTGGTCGGCGATGGAGAGGTTGCGGTGCAGGACGCCGAGGCCGCCCTGGCGGGCCATCGCGATCGCCATGCGCGCCTCGGTGACGGTGTCCATCGCCGCGGAGAGCAGCGGGGTCGCCACGCTGATGCGCTTGGTGAGACGGGAGGCCGTGTCGGCCTCGCTCGGGATGACGTCGGTGTGCCCCGGGAGGAGCATGACGTCGTCGTAGGTGAGTCCGAGGAATCCGAAGGGATCCGGCTGGTCCATCAATGCCCCTTAGCAGGTCGAGTGCGGGAGCCCGGAGAGGACGGGAGGAGTCCGCTCACGAGCGCCACGGTTGTTCGATCTTAAGCGCCGTGAGGCTCGCGGTATTCCTCGACGGCGCGGCCGCCGGGCCGCGGATGGGCGCTGGAGCGCTCTCCTCTCCCTCATAATGTCGTCACGCGTAAGTGCGGACGGTGAAACACCGCCGACACATGCGGAACGTATGGTCAACCAACGTTGTTTGACGACGGCGATTCGGGCGTGCCCGGAGACCCCATCCGTCTGTGCACCCTGACGAGAGGTAGACGTCTTGCTCACAGCCAGCCGTTCGATGCGCCGCCAGCGCTCGACGACCCTGCATCCGACGGACCGGGAGGCGCCCCGTGGATAGGAGACGCCCGAGGCTCCGAGACCGGCTCCTGGCCCTGGGTCTGCTCGCCGCGACCCTCACCGGGATCGCCGCGGCGGCCCCCGCCGCACTCGCCGCCACCACCGCCGACCAGTCGATCATCGCCTGGGTCCGCGTGCAGGGGACGAACGAGAACCTGACGGGGGTGACCGTCGAGATCGGCGGCGACGCCTCCGCGACCGTGACCACCGGCGAGGACGGCCGGGCCACGTTCCCCCTCGACGCCGCGGGCACCTACACGGTGACCGTCGACGAGGAGTCCCTGCCCGCCGACAAGGGCTACCCCGCCGCGGGTCAGAACCCGAAGCAGGTGAAGATCGTCGCCTCGCAGAACCAGATCGTGAACTTCATCGTCTCGACGGCCAACCCGAAGGGCTCCGGAGCGACCGTCCCGGTCCCGACGGACTCCGCGGCTCCGACGAGCCCCGCGACCGAGGGCACGACCGGCAACGACGCGACGAACCCCGACGGGACGTCCAACGCGGTGAACCAGCCGGTGTCGGCCGACACGTTCTGGATCATCTTCTGGCCGAAGGTCGTCACCGGCCTGATCTTCGGGCTCCTGATCGCCCTCGCGGCGATCGGCGCCTCGCTGATCTACGGCGTGACCGGCCTGAACAACTTCGCCCACGGCGAGCTGGTCACCTTCGGCGCGCTGATGGCGTACCTCTTCTCCGGGGTCTTCGGACTCCCGGCGCTGCTGGCCATCCCGATCGCGGTGATCCTCGGCGGGGCCTTCGGCTTCGTCCAGGACGGGCTGCTCTGGAAGCCGCTGCGGAAGAAGGGCATCCAGCTCATCCCGCTGATGATCGTGACGATCGGCCTCTCGCTGGCCCTGCGCTACGTGTTCGTCTTCTTCTTCGGAGCCGACCGGCTCTCGCTCCCCAACAGCACCGCTCCGTTCTTCACGGTGCCGGAGCTCGGGATCAGCCTGAAGTTCACCGACATCGTCGGCGCCGTCGTCGGCGTCGTCTGCATCGTCGCCGTGGCCTACGTCCTCACGAAGACGAAGATCGGCAAGGCGATGCGGGCGGTCTCGGACAACCGGGCCCTCGCCTCCGCCTCGGGCATCAACGTCGAGCGCGTCATCCGCGTCGTCTGGGTGATGTCGGGCGCTCTCGCCGCGCTGGCGGGCGTCTACATCGGCTACTACCAGTCGCTGCGCTGGGACACGGGAGCGTCGATCCTGCTGCTGATCTTCGCGGCGATCACGCTCGGCGGACTCGGCTCCGCCTACGGCGCGCTGGTCGGCTCGCTCATCATCGGACTGATGATGAACATCTCGACGATCTGGATCCCGGAGAACCTCAAGTACGTGGCTCCGCTCGTTCTCATGATCATCATCCTCCTGGTCAGGCCGCAGGGAATCCTGGGCCGCAAGGAACGGATCGGCTAGGACACCATGAACCTCAACTTCATCTGGCTGGCGATCGGGCAGATCGTCGATCCCACTGTCGCCGCGTACGCGCTGGCGACCATCGGCCTGGTCATCCACTTCGGATTCACGGGGCTGCTCAACTTCGGACAGGCCGGCTTCATGGCGGTGGGCGGCTACGCCTTCGCCATCACCTCGGTCAAGTTCGAGTGGCCCGTCTGGGGCTCCTTCCTCGCGACGATCGTCGCGGCGACCGTCTTCGCGCTCATCCTGGGCATCCCGACGCTCCGGCTGCGGGCCGACTACCTCTCGATCGTGACGATCGCGGCGGCGGAGATCATCCGGCTCTCGGTCAAGACCCCCGAGTTCTCGGCGATCACCGGCGGCTCGGAGGGCATCAACGGCGCGGCGAAGGCGTTCAACGACCTCAACCCGCTGCCCGAGGGCCGCTGGGGCATCGGCGTGCTCACCTACAGCCAGGACCAGTGGTGGGTGCGGATCGTCGGCTGGGGCCTCGTGCTCCTGGCCTGCCTCCTGGTGTTCCTCCTGATGCGCAGCCCCTGGGGCCGCGTCATCAAGGGCATCCGCGAGGACGAGGACGCCGTGCGCTCGCTCGGCAAGAACGTCTTCTCGTACAAGATCCAGGCGCTCATCCTGGGCGGCGTGCTCGGAGGCCTCGCAGGAGCGCTGTTCATCCTCCCCCGCTCGCTCCAGCCCGACAACTACGGCACCCAGCTCACGTTCTTCCTCTACACGATCATGCTGCTGGGCGGCGCCGCGACGGTCTTCGGACCCGTCGTCGGCTCGATCATCTTCTGGGTCGTCCTCGGTCTGACCGACGGACTGCTCACGCTCGGGATCGACACCGGGGTCCTCAACAACGACCTCATCCGCCTCACCACCGTGCAGACCGGACCCATCCGGTTCATCGTGGTGGGGGTAGCCCTCATGCTCCTGGTGATCTTCAGACCCCAGGGGATCTTCGGCAAGAAGAAGGATCTGCACTTTGCCTAAGACGCCGGTCTCGGACATCACCGAGGAAGCAATCGTCCCCGGGGTCAGGAAGAAGGACCCCATCGTCGTCGCCGACAACGTCAGCCGCCGCTTCGGCGGCCTGACCGCGGTCGACGTCGAGCACCTCGAGATCCCCCGCGGATCCATCACCGCCCTGATCGGCCCGAACGGGGCCGGCAAGACCACGTTCTTCAACCTGCTGACGGGCTTCGACAAGCCCAACACCGGCAAGTGGAACTTCAAGGGCAAGAACCTCGCCAACGTCCCGGCCTACCGGGTGTCGCGGATGGGCATGGTGCGCACGTTCCAGCTCACCAAGGCGCTCGGCGGCATGACGGTGCTCGAGAACATGCTGCTCGGCGCGAAGGGGCAGAAGGGCGAGAACATCTTCACCTCGCTCATCCGCCCGCTGTGGTCGAAGGAGGAGGACTCGATCGAGCAGCGCGCGATCCGCCTGCTCGAGAAGTTCAAGCTGGACACCAAGCGGGACGACTACGCGTCGAGCCTGTCGGGCGGCCAGAAGAAGCTGCTCGAGATGGCGCGGGCGCTGATGTCGGAGCCCGAGCTCGTCATGCTCGACGAGCCGATGGCCGGCGTGAACCCGGCGCTGACGCAGTCGCTCCTGGGTCACATCGTGAACCTGAAGGACGAGGGCATGACCGTGCTCTTCGTCGAGCACGACATGCACATGGTCAACACGATCGCCGACTGGGTGATCGTGATGGCCGAGGGCAAGGTCGTCGCCGAGGGCCCGCCCTCGACCGTGATGAACGACCCGGCCGTCATCGACGCGTACCTCGGCGCGCACCACGACACCGACCTGGGCACGATCGAGGGCCAGCTCGAGATCGCCGAGGAGATGGACTCCGACCTCGTCCGCGAGGACGTGGAGCGGCAGGCGGAGCAGGCCGGCATCCCGACGCCCGGCCACGACGCTCCGGCGGCCGGAACGGCGTCCCCGTCGGCCTCCGCGCCGACGAGCGTCGCCCCGACGACCGACGCCCCGGCCGTCGAATTCGAGAAGGACGAGAGATGACCGCCGACACGACGACTCCGAACACCCTCGAGACGCACGATCTGCACGCGGGCTACGTGCCGGGGGTCAACATCCTCAACGGCTCGAACGTCTACGTGAAGCGCGGCGAGCTCGTCGGGATCATCGGCCCGAACGGCGCCGGCAAGTCGACGCTGCTGAAGGCGATGTTCGGCCTGGTCAACATCCGCCAGGGCACCGTCCTGCTGAACGGCGAGGACATCACCGGCCTCAAGGCCGACAAGCTGGTGTCCAAGGGCGTGGGCTTCGTGCCGCAGAACAACAACGTCTTCCCGTCGCTCACCATCGAGGAGAACCTCGAGATGGGCATGTACCAGAAGCCGAAGCTGTACAAGGAGCGGCTCGAGTTCGTCACCGAGCTCTTCCCGGAGCTCAGCAAGCGGCTCAAGCAGCGCTCGGGGTCGCTCTCGGGCGGTGAGCGCCAGATGGTGGCGATGTCGCGGGCTCTGATGATGGACCCGTCGATGCTGCTGCTCGACGAGCCCAGCGCCGGCCTGTCCCCGATGCGGCAGGACGAGACCTTCGTCAACGTGCAGCGGATCAACCGCGCGGGCGTCTCGATCATGATCGTCGAGCAGAACGCGCGGCGGGCGCTGCAGATCTGCGACCGCGGCTACGTCCTCGACCAGGGCCGCGACGCCTACGAGGGCGCGGGCCGGGAGCTGATGAACGATCCGAAGGTCATCGAGCTCTACCTGGGCACGCTCGCGACGACCAACGAGGTCACCACGAGCACCCCGACCGTCGGCGGCTGACCTCCGCTGCGAAGGGCCCGTCGTCTCCGGACGGCGGGCCCTTCGTCGTTGCCGGGGCGCGGAGCGGGCGCGAGCGGGACCGAGGGGCCGGTGCGGCTCCGGGGCGGAGGCGGGGCCGCTCGCCCAGGGCGCCGTGCCGCTTGGAGACCACTCGGAGCAGGTCGGGAAGGCAGGTGGCTCGGTGCCCGGAGACGCGCCGGCACGGGGTGCCGCAGAAGGGAGGCGGGGGGGGCCGCTCTCCCGGCGTGGACAGGCCTTCACCGGTCTCTCCGCGATGCCCGCCGAACCCCCGGGAAGTCGGCGGAACGGCGGGCCGGACCTTCGGTCTCCTGTCCGCGGGACGAGGGCAGGACAGCGAGACTCTCTCCGCTTCGGCGACCCCCACGAGGGGGACAGGATATCGCCCTTCCTGCCGTAGTTTTGGGGACACGGGACAGCCCTGCAGGGGGACGTCCCGCTCCCCTCTCCCCCGGTAGGGACCGCGATCGGTCGCCGATCTCCTCCCCTCCCCGCAGCGTCTCGAGCGCCGCGTCGTCCGCCTCGAAGGAGCCGACCATGAAGAGCTACACCCCCGCCCCTGTGGAACTCGGAGCCGGCTTCGGCACCGGTGCGATCGGCGACTACGAGCGCTGGCGCGTCGTCGGCGTCTACGCCCAGGTCGTCATCGCCGAGACCACCGGCGGCAAGCGCCGCAACTACAGCCGTTCCTTCGTCACGTACCGCCTGGCGCAGGAGGCGGAGCTGCTCCGCGCCTCCTAGGCCCTCCGCACTCCACGAGCGCGCGTCCTCCCACTGGAGGGCGCGTGCTTCTGCGTTCCCGCTCGACGTCGTCGCTCCCGCCCGCGGTTCGGCAGGGCGCCCCCTCGAGGCCGGGAGAGGCGCTCGGAGGGGTTCACCGGCCGCCCGAGCCGCTCCTCCTCCCGGGTGGCTCCTCGACGCCACGCCGGGCCCTGGACGCCGCGGAGCCGTCCGCCCGCACCCGACAGCGGTCACCCTCCCGGACGACCGCCGCGCCTCGCTGCGTCCGCACGACCGGCGCGTCTCCTGCTCTGCGCTCCGGGGACGGCGAAGGGGCCCGGTCCGAAGACCGAGCCCCTCAGGGATGCGGCAGGAGCCGCGTCACCGCGTCGTCAGTTCAGCGAACCCTCGACGGTCTCCTCGAAGGAGGTGGTGTTGCCCGTGCCGTACTTGTAGATCGAGACCGAGGCCTCGCTGGTGTCGCCGTTCTCGTCGAACGAGATCGGGCCGGAGAGGCCGTCGTAGTCGACGTCCTCGCCGTCGGCGATGAGCTTCGCGCAGTCGGCGAAGGTCGTGCACTTGGTGCCGCCCTCCGAGACCGACATGAGGTTGTCGCGGATGGTCGCACCGTCCGTCGCCTTGCCCTGGAGCGCGGCGAGAGCGGTCAGGACCGTGGCGTCGTACGACTCCGGCGCATAGCTGAACACGGTCAGCGCGTCGTTGCCCTGCGACTCGACGAGCGACTGCAGCTTGCCCTGGAAGTCCTCGGACGCCTGGACGCCCGGGTTGGTGAACTGCGCGCCGGCGATGTCGACGTTGGTGTCGGACTCGCCGATGACGCCGTAGTTGCCGTCCGTGCCGTAGAGCTTCGAGAAGTCGAAGCCCTTGGCCGAGAGCTGCTCCGCGATGGTCTTGATCTCGTCGAACGAGATGACGACCAGCGCGTCGGGGTTCGGGGCGAGGACCGAGGTCAGCGCCGAGTTGAAGTCGGTCGAGGCCGGCTCGAAGATCTCCTCGGCCGCGACGGATGCTCCGCCCGCCTCGAGGGTCTCCTTGATGTTCTTCTCGAGGCCGGTGCCGTACGCGTCGTTCATGTACAGGATCGAGACGTTGGTCTTGCCGTCGCCGAGGATCTTGTTGCCGAGGATGCGGCCCTGGAGCACGTCCGAGGGAGCGGTGCGCCAGTAGTAGCCGTCGTCGTCGTAGGTCGTGAAGTCCGGCGAGGTGTTGGCCGGCGAGATCTGGACGACGCCCGCCTGGGTCACCTGGTCGATGAAGGTCTTCGAGACGCCCGAGGACGCCGCGCCGATGATGGCGGAGACGTTGTCGGCGATGAGGGACGTGGCCGACTGCGTCGCGATGTCGGTCGTGGTGTCGCCCGAGTCCTTCTGCTCCACGTCGATCGTGATGCCGGCCTTGGCGTCGTTGATGTCGACGACCGCCTGGTCGACGCCCGCGATCTCGGGCGGGCCGAGGACGGCGAGGGTGCCGGTCTGCGGGAGGATCGTGCCGATCTTGAGGGACAGGTCGCCCGAGCCGCTGTCGCCGCTCGATCCGCTGTCGCCGCCGCCGGCGCAGCCGGCGAGGACGAGAGCGCTGGCGCCCAGAATGGCGACGCCGCCGAGGGTTGCCCGGAGGGACCGCGCGCGGGCCGAGCCGGCCTTCGCGTAAACGCCCATGTTGCTCCTTGAGAGGTGTGTGTCAGTGGGAGCGGCGCCGGTGGCAACCGCTCGGCCAACCTAACCTCCGAAGCAGCCGTGAACAATACAGGGGTGTTACCAATACGTTTCGCGACCGGATCGTTACCATTCCGCTGTCGCGCCGCGCCAGGACGACGCGTTCCGCAGATCAGACGGAGGATCGGCGCCGTCTGCGCTCCGCGGCGACGAGGTCGCCTGAGAAGATCGCCAGGGCGGCCCACACCAGCGCGAAGCCGATCCAGCGCTCGAGCGGCATCTCCTCGTGCAGGACGAAGGCCCCGACGAGGAACTGCAGGAACGGCGTCAGGTACTGCACGAAGCCGACGATCGACAGCGGGAGGCGCCGGGCGGCGCCCGCGAACAGGAGCAGCGGGACGGCCGTGACGATCCCGGCCGAGGCGAGGATGAGGGCGTGCCCCGTCCCCTCCGTCGTCAGGGTCAGCCCCACCGTGGAGCCGACGACCGCCAGCTGCACCACGGCGAGCGGCGTCAGCCAGAGCGTCTCGAGCGTCAGCCCGCCGACCGCGTCCACCGTGCCGCCGACGCGGCTCTTCACCAGGCCGTAGAGGCCGAACGAGAAGGCGAGGGCGAGCGAGATCCACGGGAAGGATCCGTAGCCCACCGCGATGACCAGCACCGCGACCGCGCTGACGCCCATCGCGGCCCACTGCAGGGGCCGGAGGCGCTCGCGCAGCACCAGGACGCCCAGCAGCACCGTGACCAGCGGGTTCATGAAGTAGCCCAGGGCCGCCTCGATGACGTGGCCCGTGGTCGTGGCGATCACGTAGACCTGCCAGTTGACGTAGATGAGCACGCCCGCGATCGCCATCACGCCGAGCAGGCGGGGGCGGCGCAGCAGCGCGCCGAAGGAGCGCCAGCCGCGGAGGACCGTGAGCAGGATCACGCAGAAGACGAGCGAGAAGAGCACCCGGAACGCGACGATCTCGAACGGCGAGGCCGGCGCCATCGCGATGAAGTAGAGGGGCATCGCACCCCAGAGCAGGTAGGCCGAGAACGCGAACAGCAGCCCCGTGCCGGACATCCCGCCCGGGCGTCCCGCCGCTCCGAGCGCCTCCACTCCTTCGCCGACGGGCACGTCCGAAGGGGACGGCGAGACGGACTCGGCAGGGGTGCGGGAGCTGGTCACTCCCCCGATGCTACGCAGGCGCGGGGTGGGAGGACGGCCCCGCAGCGGGCGGATCAGGCCACTGGTCGCGAGGAGGACCGGGAACGACGGAAGGGCCCGCCGACCGAGGTCGACGGGCCCTTCCGAGGGATGCTGCCTAGCGGACGACGACCGCGAGGACGTCGCGAGCGGAGAGGACCAGCAGGTCCTCGCCACCGAACTTGACCTCGGTTCCGCCGTACTTGGAGTAGATCACCTTGTCGCCGACGGCGACGTCGAGCGGCACGCGGTTGCCGTTGTCGTCGATGCGACCGGGTCCGACGGCGACGACCTCGCCCTCCTGCGGCTTCTCCTTGGCGGTATCGGGGATGACGAGACCGGAAGCGGTCACCTGCTCCGCCTCGACCTGCTTGATGACGATGCGATCTTCGAGCGGCTTGATGGACACCGACACGGTTGACCTCTTTCTTGACGACGATGTGGGCGGAACGCGGTTCTGGCACACACGCTCCGAGAGTGCTAGATCCATCGTAGGGGCTCCGCTGGCACTCGTGCAATCAGAGTGCCAAGCGGGGCGGCGGACCCGCCGGGAGGCCGTGGCCTACCATGGCCGGATGCGACGCGACGAGCTGGTCGAGCTCCTCTCCCCCGAGGGCCTCCGGCTCCTCGACTCCCTCGACGGCTACCGGTCCGACGACCTGGTGCGGGCCGTGGCACGACTCCGGGCCGCCGGCCACTCCCCCGTCCTCGTCGCCGCGGTGCTCACCCAGGCGAGGCTCCGGCAGAAGGCGGAGGCGAAGTTCGGAGAGTTCGCCCGCTCGATGCTCTTCACGGACGCCGGACTCGAGCAGGCGACGCGGCTGCGCGTCGCCGCCCTGCACGCCGGCCGGTTCGCGGCTGCGGGAGCGGCGCGCGTCGCCGACCTCGGCAGCGGGATCGGCGGCGACGCCCTCGCGATGGCCGCGATCGACCTGGCGGTCACCGCCGTCGAGGCCGACGAGGTCACCGCGACCCTGGCCAGCTTCAACCTCGCCCCGTTCCCCGCGGCGAGCGCCGTGCACTCGACGGCCGAGGCCTTCGACCTCGACGGCTTCGACGCCGTCTACCTGGACCCGGCACGCCGCACGGCCGGCCACCGCGAGACCCGCCGGCTCGACGATCCGGACGACTACTCCCCCTCGCTCGACTTCGCGTTCGGCCTGGCCGAGCACCGTCCCGTGGGCGTGAAGGTGGGTCCCGGCTTCGACCGCGAGCGCCTGCCGCGGGACGCCGAGGCGCAGTGGGTCTCGGTCGACGGGGAGCTGGTCGAGACCGGGCTCTGGTTCGGTTCTCTGGCGCGCCCGGGCGTGCGCCGCTCCGCTCTGCTGCTCGGCGCGACCGGCTCCTCCGAGCTCACCGCGGCGGGCGACAGCGAGGACGAGGAGGTCGGCCCCCTCGGCGCGTTCGTGCACGAGCCGGACGGCTCCGCGATCCGCGCGCGCCTCCTGGGCGAGCTCGCGCGCTCCAGCGGCTCGCGGATGCTCTCGCCCGGCATCGCTTACCTGACGGGCGACGATGCGGCCGCCTCGCCCTTCCTCCGCAGCTTCCGGGTCCTCGCCGAGCTGCCGCTGGACGAGCGCACGCTGGCGAAGGAGCTGCGCACCCGCGGCATCGGCGTGCTCGAGATCAAGAAGCGCGGGGTGGACGTCGACCCCGCCCGCTTCCGCAAGCGGCTGGGCCTCTCCGGCACCGGCAGCGCGGTGCTGATCCTGACGCGGATCGCCGGGCGCCACCGCGCGCTGCTCGCGGAGCGCGTCGAGCGGCCCGCGCCGGCTCAGTAGCCGGAGGTGCCGGCGGCGAGGGCCACCACGACGAAGACGAGGAAGACCGCCAGGTAGATCAGCGAGACGGCGATGCCTGCGAACCCGGTGATGATCGCGGTCAGCGCGAAGCCGCGCGCGGCCGGCTCGCGCCGGCGTCCGAGGAAGCCGAGCACGACGGCCGGAGCCGACAGCAGGAAGCCGAAGCCGGCGGCGAAGAGCGTGATGACCAGGCCGACGATGCCGAGGATCATCCCGACGAGGCTCAGCGTGCGGGGGACGACGGGCGCCGGGCGGGCCGCGATGCACGCGTGCGCAGTCGCCTGCGCGCTGCCCCTTCTACCCACCCGACGCTGCCGCCCACGTGCGTCGTGCAGATGCCGGGCGCC